>CAKZUP010000049.1 GCA_937922945.1 uncultured Granulosicoccaceae bacterium | reverse complement strand
GTCACAGATCAAACCTCTGCACACGATCCTGTTCACGGCTATCTGCCGTTAGGGTGGAGTGTTGCCCAGTGGCAGGCGAAGCAGGAAAGTGATCCACAATCGGTAGAGGTAGCTGCGCGAGCGTCGATGAAAGTCCATGTGAAAGCCATGGTCGATTTCTGGAATCAGGGTATTCCTACGCTCGACTATGGCAATAATATTCGGCAGGTTGCCAAAGAAGAAGGTCTGGAGAACGCATTTGCTTTCCCGGGTTTTGTGCCCGCGTATATTCGCCCGCTTTTTTGTCGCGGTGTTGGTCCGTTTCGTTGGGTTGCGTTATCGGGTAATCCAGAGGATATTTACAAAACCGATGCCAAAGTAAAAGAGCTGATACCAGACGATAAACATTTGCATCACTGGCTTGATATGGCCAGAGAGCGCATTGAGTTTCAGGGTTTGCCAGCGCGTATATGCTGGGTTGGGTTAGGTCAGCGTCATCGCCTGGGGTTGGCCTTTAATGAAATGGTAAAAAACGGTGAGTTGGAAGCGCCGGTTGTTATCGGGCGTGATCATCTCGATTCAGGTTCGGTTGCCTCTCCCAACCGTGAAACCGAAAGCATGAAAGATGGTAGCGATGCGGTTTCAGATTGGCCTTTGTTAAACGCGTTGCTCAATTGCGCATCGGGTGCAACCTGGGTTTCGCTGCATCATGGTGGTGGTGTCGGTATGGGTTTTTCGCAACACGCTGGCATGGTCATTTGTGCCGATGGCTCCGATGATGCCGCGCGTCGAATAGAAAGAGTGTTATGGAACGATCCGGCAACAGGTGTAATGCGTCACGCAGATGCCGGATATGAAACGGCCATTGCCTGTGCAAAAGAGCAGGGGCTTGACTTACCGGGGATCTTAAACTGATTATGCGATAAGTTCAGGCAAGCGTATTCCCATCACCCAAATGTTGCTTTACGAAGTTAATTGTTTCGCGTACTTCTGGTCGATGTCTGTCTTCCTGATGCATCACTAACCATTGCTTGTGCTCCAGCTCTGGTATGACGCCAGAAACGCGTTGAATGTCTGTCGTATTGTCGCCAATGAAGGTAGGTAGTACCGCTTTGAAGCGTCCGGTTTTTACCAAATCCATCGCGTTGCGCGAATGGCTTACTTTTATATCTGCTTCAGTGTTGCAGTTCTGCGCAACCCATAGTGCGGAAGGCGTGTTGCCAACCACTTGAACCCACGATTGAACATCCTTGTTGCATGCATAAATGGCGAAGTTCACGTGGCCTAAAGGCTGACATACAAGAGAAGGCTGACTGGGTTTCTGATTGCGGATGCCAAGAACAGCCTCTCTATGTGCAATATCCAGCACGTGATCAGCTGCGATAAATTCAATTGGAATGTTGCTGGAGCTGGCCCAGCTTCCCAGTTGAGCACACAAAAACTGCGTTACCCAAGTGCCGGCAGACAGCTTCACTCTTGGCGGTTGAGTAGAGTCGGCCTGCTTATCCAACGGTTGAACGATTCGTTCCACATCGACTAGTTTGTCAAAGAGTTGATGGCCTTCCTTGGTTAGCTCGTATCCATTGTTGAGTCGATCAAACAGGTTTTGTCCAAGCCGCCGCTCCAGTGCAAGCATTCTGCGCGAAAGGGTCGGTGCGCTTTTACCCGTAACGCTTGCTGCTGCCGAAAGCCCTTGTGCGCGAGCCACGGAAATAAAGAGCCGGAAGTCGTCCCAATCTGAGTTGGTTTCAGTCATGTATAAGTTATACCTTCAAATTTAACCACGTTGCGTCAATGCGTGACGTTGTCAGGGTTGCACCGAGTATAACCTGTACATAAAAGTAGACAAGAAACTCCTTATTTAAGCTTCTAAGGGTGTTTTACCGCCTATTTCATTTCTGTAAAGCGGTTTACATTTATGCCTGTAGTATCTCTGGCGTCAGAGTGATTAGATGTGCGTTCTAAAAGAAATGCGCAACTAATTCTGCTCACACCTCGGAGAAACGATGCCTTCACTAGTAAATAATCTGCCAGCACTCGGGCTTGGATGCTGGCCTATGGCCGGGCCAATGTATGCCCCGGATGGAAAGAGCCTTGGCTACTCGAATTCAAATGACGCCGAATCGGTAAAAGCGATACACGCCGCTTTAGCTAACGGGATTAGCGTATTCGACACAGCGGTTGCCTACGGTGCCGGGCATTCAGAACGTCTACTTGGACAAGCACTGAAAGGACAAACGCAAGCCAGGGTTATCACAAAAATCGGAATCGGGATAGATGAGCAAACCAAAGCCTTAAGCTTCGATACCTACACTCCCGAACAAGTCGCAGGTGATATCAGCCAATCGCTGGCGCGACTGCAGAGAGAGACAATCGACTTGCTGTTGTTGCATATCAATAGTTGCCCTGTTGATCAGGCTGAGTTGCTGTTTGATGAAATGGATAAGGCGTGTGAACAGGGAAAAATTCGTGGTTATGGTTGGAGTACGGATTTTGCCTCAAGTGCCAAAGCCGTGACTTCGCGTAGCGGTTTTGTTGCCGTTGAGTATGCAATGAATGTACTTATTGATGCACCGAATATGCAAGCCTTAACGCAGTCCTCAGGTATCAGCTCGCTTATTCGTTCACCTTTGGCCATGGGATTATTGTCTGGAAAATACTCCAGTAAAACCACTATGCTAAGTGACGATGTTCGTGCGTCGGATGAAGGTTGGATGCAGTATTTTGTTAACGGCAAACCGAATCCGCTGTTTATGCAACGATACAATGCGATTGAAGAGTTGCTGAGAACAGACGGGCGTTCGACCATTCAAGGTGCGCTTGGATGGTTGTGGGGAAAGTACGACCGACACATTCCCGTACCCGGTGCGAGAACGGTAAAGCAGGTAGAAGAGCTTGCCAAGGCCCTTGAGTTTGGTGCATTACCACCCGCGGTTATGCTTGAAATCGACTCGCTCATTGAGCGTAATCATGCAGTGGATGAGGAGGATAGGGAGCGTTAGTCACAGACGAATACAGTAGTGTCGCCAAGCAAAGCGTTTGCCTTGGCGACACCACCCTTTATCATGAAAAAGCGTGGGTTATCGACATTCAGCCGGACCAACTTGAACGCGTGTGGAATCTATACCCAGAATTTGATTATCATGACCAATGGCTACAACATCGAATTGATAGGCTTCGCCAGCTTTGGTTGTGTTGTCATACCATGAAGTACCTCGCGACGATGCTACCAGCTCCCCGTTTTTGCGGATTTCGTATTTCAGTACGTTGCCGCTAAAGTTTCGGTCCCAGAATAGTTCAATATCCTGGCTATAGACTTCTGCGCGCAGCCCGGTTGTTTTATCTGGTCGGCCAGATTCCACCGGCGCTGTAGGTGATTCGCCGGGATTCGACGGTTCTGCTGCGCCTGTGCTCACTTCAATGCTGCCGGAGCTCGGGCCAACCTGTCCAAACGAGTGCACAGAGCGAATTTCGTAAGTGTACTGTTGGTCCGGACTGGTCGTTCTATCCATGTAGGAGCGTTGGCTATCGGTGGTAGCAATCACTTCATTGTTTCGAATAATTTGAATATCGTATTCGAGTATGAAGTTAAAAATGGAGCCCTGAATGTCGAAAAAAAGTTCGGTACCACTGCCGGCTCCGTAGTACACGGCATCGTTCAGTGTCAGCTCAGGCATATCGAGCGTACCGTTTACGATGTCCAACAATCGCGATACACGTGATCCGACGCCAGCATCGATGCCGACCAACCCGTTATCCAGTGTCCAGCCGTAAAGATCACCAGAATTATTTGCAATATCCTGATAAGTATTCGGCAAGCGTTCAATCGTTTGGAGAATGGGTGTTGTTATCGCACCATTGGCCGATACAGCCGGTTGTACACATTCAACTTCGCCATTAAACGTCAGTGCACAGGCTGCATATCGATTGTCATTCGCGGTGACCACTTTTTTGTAAGGGCCATTACTGAAGTTAGCGATGGTTTGATTTTGTGCCTTGAACTGCCAGCAACTAACCGTACCATCTGCACGAGTTGCGCAACTGGTGTCGCCATTGGTTTTAAATTCTGTTATTCGCGAGGGGAATACCGTATCCAGATTATTCGGAATGACGTTTAGCCCGTCACGGCCCCAGCACAGTACTTCGCCGTTTCGTTTCACACCGCAACTGTTAAAGATGCCAAAGGCGTGTACATCAACAAAGTTATCAGCCGGTAGCGGTGGTTCTGTTTGACCGTGAACGTTCTGTCCCCAGCATTTGGCTATACCTTGACTATCAACAGCGCATGCATGGTACGGGCCGACACTTAAGTTGACCACTGCGTTGTCGAACGAAGGCGGGCTTATTTCACCATCTTGGGTTGGTACTCCCCAGCAATCCACCACGCCATCATCTGTGATGCCGCAGGAATAGTAATTGCCCGATTCCACTGTGGTATAGACAATCGCTGAGTTGGCAATTAAGCATCGCCGATGCCGAATCAAAAGTCGATGTACATTCTGCTGAGCCGTTTTCAAGTAAACCACAGAAGCGTGAATTTTGAACGTCGAAGGTGGTATACCGAGCGGCTCCAATAGACGGGTAGAGTAAGCTGCAGATTAGCGTGATTATTAACAGCCATGCATAGCGCGTTACGTTCATATTTTATCCGGCGTATTAAAAGATGGGATTGCTGCAGACAGAATGCCATGCCAAGTGAGCTGGCGAACGGGCCACAGCGGTAATTTTGCCAGGGCTGTCCAATATAAATACCCCACTTCTACAGGCGGTGCCCGTATGTGTGCAGTGAGTGCGGACTGTTTGCCAGAACTGTTATCGGGAGCACACGGGAAGAGGATTTAATTTCTCTACTGGTGAGAGCATGTACGACTGGGATGAAAGTTGACGTTTACCGTACTGCTCGTCCAGTTCGGTTTAGGTGGCTTAAAACGATGCCGGGTTTGCCCAACCAGCGCTTACTCAAACACTTCCGCATATTGCGGTTCATCAAACCCGATAAGCCGAAGTTTGCCGTACTCCGTAATGGGGCGTTTGATTAAGCTGGTGTTGGTTTGCATTAACGCAATGGCTTTTTCGTCGGTCAGATTTTCTTTATCAGATTCATCAAGGCGGCGCCAGGTGGTGCCGCGCTTGTTGATCAAGGCTTCATGCCCGTGGGCCTTGGTCCATTTTTTTAGTGTGTCGATACTAATGCCGAGCTTCTTATAGTCGTGAAATTCGTATTCCAGGCCATTGTCATCCATCCAACGGCGTGTTTTCTTGACTGTATCGCAATTGGGTATACCGTAAATACGTATTGCCATTCGTTCCGTACCTGTTTTTTATAAACTGACCAATACACAAAAATTGTGCGAGCCAATCAAGCTTGATGGTTGATTGGCTCGCTGAGCTACTTGCGCTTATTGAAAAACGTTAAGTCAACACGTCTAGTCAACTACAACTAGTCAACTGCGACTAGTCACTACAACGCTTAGTCAACTACTCGAAGCAACTCATTGATACCCACCTTGCTACGGGTTTTCTCATCAACGCGCTTCACGATTACCGCACAATACAAACTGTATTTTCCGTTATCTGCTGGAAGGTTACCCGATACAACAACTGAACCAGCTGGTACGCGGCCATAAGTCACCTCATCTTTTTCACGATCATAAATTCGTGTGCTTTGGCCGATGTATACGCCCATGGAAACCACTGAACCTGCTTCAACAATAACGCCTTCGACGATTTCTGAGCGCGCACCGATAAAACAATTATCTTCAATAATGGTAGGAGAGGCTTGAAGAGGTTCGAGAACGCCGCCAATGCCTACGCCGCCCGAAAGATGTACGTTCTTGCCAATCTGAGCGCACGAACCAACGGTTGCCCAAGTG
>CAKZUP010000048.1 GCA_937922945.1 uncultured Granulosicoccaceae bacterium | reverse complement strand
ATCATCAGTGGAAAATTCCACGGAATAATCGCACCGACTACACCTACCGGCTCTTTGTGAATCATCCCGAGCACGTCGCTGGCGGTTGGCGCAATTTCGCCATAGATTTTATCGAGCGCTTCAGCGTAGTAACGTATGGTTGCAGCAGCCGACCCCGGTTCGGCCTTGAGCGCCATGGAAATTTCAGTACCGTTGTCCTGCACACCCAGAACCGCTAATTCCAACGCGTGCTTCTGAATCAGCTCTGACCAACTCATCAGCACTTTCTTCCGCTCGGCCGGCGACTGGCCTGCCCAGCGACGATCATTGAACGCAACGCGCGCAGCTGTTACGGCACGCTCGACATCGTCAATCGTGCCGCTGGGAAT
The DNA here is from genome assembly GCA_937922945.1 of uncultured Granulosicoccaceae bacterium. Taxonomy (GTDB): domain Bacteria; phylum Pseudomonadota; class Gammaproteobacteria; order Granulosicoccales; family Granulosicoccaceae; genus Granulosicoccus. The sequence continues at coordinate 42,059 of CAKZUP010000048.1, read as the reverse complement.
AGTCGTTAGTACGGTTCCATCTATGGGCGAAATAACCTGCATGGTTCGCCCTTCGCTGGATGCGCAAGACCGACCGTCGATGATGTGATGTTGCGCAGGAAGGCTAGTCCGACGCAGCGTATCAATACCCGCTTGATTCATAAACTAATTACCTGGGCAGTCTCGGTGTTGATGGGGTTGGTGCGTTGAAACATCTTATTCTCCGGCGGTGCGAGGGTGAATTCCGCCCATTCTGAAAAAAGCTTGCCTTGTTAAGTATTAGTTGTCAAACTCTTTACAACCAAGATCGAGTTTCGCCCATGAAAGGTTCAAATTTTCTAACCGAAAACAACGCGCGCTTCTTGTGGCACCCAATGACCTCGCCCGAAGATAGCCAAAACAACCGCCCCAAAATCATCACCGAATCCCAAGGCGTTGAAATTCAGGATATCGATGGACACAGCGTAGTCGATGCGGTAGGCGGCTTATGGAATGTGAATCTCGGCTACTCTTGCCAACCTGTGAAAGATGCCATCGCTGCGCAGTTGGAAAAAATGCCGTACTACTCCACTTTTCGCGGAACCACCAACGACGTTGCAATCGAACTATCGTACGAGTTGGCAAATTTCTTTGAACCTGATGGCCTGAGCCGCGCCTTCTTTACATCAGGCGGATCAGATTCGGTTGAAACAGCGCTGAGGTTGGCGCGTCAGTATCATAAGTTACGTGGTGAATCTGGCAGAACAAAATTCTTAAGCCTCAAAAAAGGCTATCACGGCACACACATGGGTTGTGCCAGTGTGAATGGAAACGCCCCATTCAGGGAAGCTTACGAACCTTTACTGCCAGGCTGTTTTCACATTCCTGCACCCTATACTTATCGCAACCCCTTCAACGAAACCGATCCTGAAAAATTGGCTCAGTTGTGCGTTGAAGCCTTGGTTGATGAAATTAAATTTCAAGGCCCCAATACTATCGCGGCTATGATTATGGAGCCGATACTCGGTGCCGGTGGCGTTATTCCACCTCACAAAAGCTTTGCGCCGATGGTGCAGAAAATTTGTAATGAGCACGGAATATTATTTATAACAGATGAAGTCATCACCGCATATGGCCGAACCGGTGCATGGTCTGGTGCGCGTTTGTGGGGTGTGAAGCCAGACATGATGTGCACGGCAAAAGCGATTACGAATGGCTATTTCCCATTTGGTGCCGTTATGCTGGGTGAACGAATGGTCGAGGCGTTCGAAGGCAATCCTTCCGCCAAAATTGGTCATGGCTATACCTACTCCGGCCACCCGGTAGGCGCAGCCGCAGCACTGGCTTGCCTTGAAGAAACAAAACGCCTGAACGTTATTGAGAATGCAGCCCAACGCGGAACACAACTGTATGAAGGCTGTAAAGCACTGCAGGAGAAACACACGCTTATAGGCGATGTTCGTGGTGGACATGGATTAATGACCGCTTTGGAGGTGGTTAGTGATCGTGAAAACAAAACGCCTATCGACCCGAAAACTGCTTCGACCATACAAGAGGCTGTCTATAGTGCCGGAGCCATGGTACGCGTCTCCGGTCCGAATATCATTTTATCCCCGCCGCTGGTGTTAACAGAGGGCAATGTTAATACGATTCTCTCTGCGCTTGACACAGGCTTCAATGCCGTTTAGTTCGGCTATGCGGTTTCACAGCTCAATGCAGCAATTTAAATTTAATGGTTAGTTAAATGACGTCCGATTCCTATGTTGCACTGTTAGGCACCAAAGGTGGCCCGGCTATCCGCCCGGGCTCATCCATGCCCACGTCAAACTTGCTGTGCATGAACGGTCAGAAAATCGTTGTAGATTGCGGACTGGGAGTCACTAAAGGACTTATTGATCAAGGCATGCAATTAAAAACGCTGTCGTTGATTTTAATCACACACCTGCATTCAGACCATTACCTCGAACTAGGCCCGTTGATGCACACAGCCTGGACGGCAGGACTCAACACGCAAGTTGATGTCTGGGGCCCTGAGGGGCTGGAGCACTACTGGAATAACTTCATCGCTTCAATGCAAGCTGATATCGAACTGCGAATAGCCGATGAAGGCCGCCCAGACTTGCGCTCGCTGCTAAAGATTCATGTTATTGATGCTGGTCATGTAATGAGTAACCACGGTATTAGTATTGATGCTATGCGCGTTCAACACCCGCCGTTGGTGGATTGTTTCGCATTGTCGTTTAAATCTACGTGTTCGCACGTGGTTTTCTCTGGCGATACAGCGCCCTTGGATACACTGGCCGATTGGGCAAGCGGTTGTGATCTGCTAATTCATGAGGCCATGTTAGAAGCTGCACTGCCCGCTTTATTCAAACGTATTGGTAATGCGGACGATCGGCTAATGCATCATTGGATGCGCTCACACACCTTTGCCCACGATGCTGCAAAACTGGCAACGCGAGCCAAGGCCGGGGCGCTTGCACTACACCATCTTATACCCTCTGATGATCCAGACTACGGTGAGAAAGAGTGGAAAGCTGCCGCTGCAGAGCACTGGCACGGTGAGTTGCATATTGGCTATGACGGACTGGTTATTCCATTGCCCTCCGATCAGTCGGCAAACGGAACCTAGCGTGCGGACTCATAAACTAGACATTAACCTGAGCACGGATTCAATTCGTGACTACTTAGCGGAAGAACACTCATGAATGCAGCCTCTGACAAACTCAACGCAAACCTGAGTAGCCTGGAGACTTATCTGTCTCGTTTTAAAGACACAGGAATTCTGAACTTAATCAACGGTGAAACACGTGCTGCCTCATCGGGCGACACATTCGACATTCATTCTCCAGTTGATGAAAGTTTCATCGCATCGGTTGCACGTGGTAGTGAGGATGATGTTGATGCAGCGGCTAAAGCTGCCAAACACGCATTCAAAGAATGGTCGAGTACACCCGGTTCGAAGCGACGTGAAATCCTGCATCGTATCGCCGATCTAATTGTGGAACGTGCAGAAGAAATTGCGCTGTGTGAAAGCTGGGATACCGGCCAAGCATTACGCTTCATGTCGAAGGCAGCATTGCGCGGGGCAGAAAACTTTCGCTTCTTCGCCGATCAGGCACCGGGTGCACGCAACGGTCAATCACTACCCACGGCAACGCATTTAAACGTAACATCGCGACAGGCAATAGGCCCTGTTGGAGTTATCACGCCCTGGAACACACCGTTTATGTTGTCCACCTGGAAAATTGCACCCGCACTTGCTGCTGGTTGCACCGTGGTGCATAAACCAGCTGAATTCTCACCTTTAACCGCACGACTTTTAGCAGAGATTGCGCACGAAGCAGGATTGCCTGCTGGCGTCTGGAATCTGGTGAACGGTTTTGGCGAAGACACCGGCCGAGCGCTCACTGAGCATCCGGATATAAAAGCCATTTCATTTGTTGGAGAAAGCAAAACCGGCTCGATGATTACCAAACAAGGCGCGGATACATTAAAGCGTATGCATTTTGAATTGGGTGGAAAAAATCCAGTTGTGGTGTTCGATGATGCCAATCTTGATCGTGCCTTGGATGCAGCTGTTTTTATGATCTATTCATTAAACGGTGAACGCTGCACGTCTTCCAGCCGATTACTGGTTCAACAAAGCGTTGCGAAAGAATTTCGCGAAAAACTCATCGCCCGGGTTAATAACATTCTAGTTGGCCACCCACTCGATCCTGCAACAGAGATTGGGCCTCTTATTCATAAAACACATTTCGATAAGGTCATGTCTTATATGAGTGTGGCACGGGAAGACGGTGCAGAGATTGTTGCCGGTGGCGAACGAATTGGCGATAGCGGCTGGTTTGTGCAGCCAACGCTGTTCACCAACGCAACATCGGGTATGCGAATTAGTCAGGAAGAAATTTTCGGCCCAGTGCTCACCATGCTCGAATTTGATACAGAAGCGGAAGCCTTGGAAATCGCTAACGATACAATATACGGGCTCGCTGGTTATCTTTGGACAGAAAACTTATCACGCGCCCTGCGTTTCTCTGATGCCATGGAAGCCGGCATGATCTGGGTTAATTCGGAAAACAACCGTCACTTGCCAACACCATTCGGTGGCGTTAAAGCCAGCGGCATAGGTCGCGATGGCGGCGATTGGTCGTTTGAATTCTATATGGAACAAAAAAACGTGGCATTTGCCAATGGCGAACACCGCATCCCGCAACTAGGCGCATTGCCGAGTTAGCTTATACTTAATTATCGTTATTCGATGCGAACGCCGGTACGCCTGAATTTGAAACTCAAGCCACCAACGTAACCGCACAGTCAGGAATATTAATTTATGCCAATACCTGCTCCGATTTTTGATCCGCCGTTCAACATACTGCGACTTAGTCATGTTGAGTTAGAGGTAACAGACCTTACAAAAAGCCGCGCCTTCTATGTTGATACGCTCGGCTTGCAAGTAACTCATGAAGACCACCAACGCATTTATCTTCGCGCAATGGAAGAGCGAGGTCATCATTGCCTGGTACTAAGAAAAGGCGATACGCCACAAGTAAGCGAACTGGCATTCAAGGTATTCGATGAAGATCACTTAGACAAAGCCGCAGCTTGGTTTACAAGTCGCGACTTGCCTGTTGAATGGGTTAATCGCCCTTTTCAATCCAAAACTTTTTGCACCCGCGACCCGCATGGTATTCCGTTGGAATTTTATGCTCGCATGGATAGGCTGGAATCTATTCATCAGAAATATGCGTTATACAAAGGTGTGAAACCACTGCGTATCGATCACTTTAATTGTTTTAGCCCAAACGTTGATGAATCTGTAGCGTTCTACAATGAGTTGGGGTTTCGCGTAACCGAGTACACCGAAGATGAAAAAACCGGAAGTCTCTGGGCCGCCTGGGCGCATCGAAAAGGTGGGGTTCACGATATAGCATTTACGAATGGCCGTGGGCCACGTATGCATCACGTGGCGTTCTGGGTACCGACACCGTTAAATATTATTGATTTGCTCGATTTAATGTCTACCACAGGCTATGTGTCTAACATAGAACGCGGACCTGGCCGACATGGCATTTCGAACGCGTTCTTTCTATACATTCTCGACCCGGATGGTCATCGAACAGAAATTTACTGTTCCGACTACCAAACCATCGATCCGGACCATGAAGCCATTCGATGGGACTTGACCGACCCTCAACGTCAAACACTGTGGGGCGCTGCTGCGCCAAAAAGCTGGTTTGAGCACGGCTCACCATTCCACGATACAAACGTTAGAGACCCCGACCTCACAGCATCTCCGATAATCGCGCCATGAATAATTCAAACACACCAGAAAATCGTATAGCGACAGTATCTGCCAACGGCCAATCATTGTATGGCGTTATAGTCGATTCAGGGTTTATCGCTTTGTCTGATGAGTTCCCACAATGGCCTACGTTGAAAAACGTTATTCACGATAACGCACTCGACCAGCTAGTAAACGCTGCACAAGGTCGGGAAGTTACACACCCGTCAGGCAGCTTTAGCTGGGAAATTCCCATTCCGGACCCAGGGAAAATTATTTGCGTCGGGGTTAACTTCCCGGATAGAAACGCCGAATATAAAGACGGGGTTCAGGCACCGCCTAATATGTCATTATTTGTGCGTTTTCCAAGCTCCTTTGTTGGCCACCAGACCCCTCTTACGCGGCCACCGGAGAGTGATAAGTTGGACTACGAAGGTGAAATAGCCGTCGTTATTGGTAAAGGTGGAAGACGCATTGCTCAGTCAGACGCACTTAATCACATAGCCGCTCTTACCATGTGTAATGAAGGCACTCTTCGCGATTGGGTACGTCATGCAAAATTTAACGTCACTCAAGGCAAAAACTTCGATGGCTCTGGCGCCATGGGGCCTTGGCTTGTCCCGTTTACCGAGCACAGTCAAATTCTTGATGTTGCACTTGAAACCAAAGTTAACGATGAAATTCGTCAAACAGATCGAACCGGACGTATGCTGTTTCCTGTTGCCCGACAAATAGAATACATATCCACGTTCACCACCCTGCTTCCCGGCGACATCATCGTCAGCGGTACACCAACCGGCGCAGGTGCACGCTTCGACCCACCGAAATTTTTAGTACCCGGGGACAACATTGAAATTACAGGTGAGGGTATTGGCACGCTGCAAAACGGCGTGAAGGATGAACACGATGCTTAGCCCGGATGCTATTGCACAAGCAGCAGAGCAATTGTTCGAAGCTGAACGCAGTGGCAAACAAATTCCCCTGTTGAGTCTCGCTAACCCGGGTATGACACTCGATGATGCCTATGCGGTTCAATCGGCGTTAGTAAAACGCAAAGTTTCAGCTGGCGCTCGCATCACAGGGCGAAAGATTGGTTTAACTTCAAAAACCATGCAAAGAGCGCTGAACATAGAAACGCCTGACAGCGGCGTGCTATTCGACGATATGCACTTCGATTCTGGTACGAAGATTCCCGCCGGTCGATTTATAGAACCGCGCATAGAGGCGGAGATTGCCTTTGTTATGGGTAGTAACCTTCAAGGGGCAAACGCAACTCGCGATGATGTTATATCAGCAACCGACAGCGTTGTTGCCTCATTGGAAATTCTGGATACTCGCATTCTTCGCAAAGACCCTGCAACCGGCCAAAATCGCATTATCGTCGACACCATCTCGGATAACGCCGCAAACGCCGGGATAGTGTTAAGCGATACTCGCCATAAAATCGATGCGTTCGATCTGCGCAAGGTCGGCGTTATCGTGAAGCGTAACGGTGAGGTTGAAGAAACCGGCATGGGTGCAGGCGTGCTTGATGATCCGATCACCTCGGTACTGTGGCTTGTGCAACGGCTTGCCCAATACAACGATGGGCTACAAGCTGGCGACGTGGTACTGTCAGGATCATTCATACGGCCGATAGAAGCCACGCCAGGTAGTGAGTTTGAGGCCGACTTCGGTGACTTTGGTTTGGTCAGTATTGATTTTGCGACTGCTTAGCTTTCAGGTGTTGATGGCTTTCAGGTGTTAATGGGGTTGTATATCAATCGCCGTTCTTTGCTCGGCAGACACCTGAATAGCTTCAACCACTTGCAATGATTTCATTCCTTCCAGCCCCGACACCAAAGGTGTTGCCTTATGGTTAATCACATCAGCAAAGTGCTCGATCTGGTTAATTAAAGGGTCAGATGAGAGTTGCGGAAAAGATGTTGCCGATATAGGTTCCCACCAGCTTCTCACACCTTGGTGCGTCCATAGTGTTAAATCAGGAATCGACAGCGAGCCTTTGCTACCACCAATCTGCAAGCAACTTTGATCGGTAACTGGATAACACGGATTTTCAGCGGCCGTTAATTCCCAACTCCAGGGTGACACAACCGAATCGGAAACACTGATGGTTCCGATGACACCATTAGCAAACGTTAGAACCGCGGCAGCAACATCTTCATTTTCAAACCCTCTGGCGCTCTTCGTTGCCGCAGCCTGCACACGCGTAACGTCACCCAATAAATAACGCATAAGATCGACGTCGTGCACAAGATTAACTGAGATGGGACCGGCACCTTTTTTTGTACGCCACGGTGCAACTTCGAAGTAGTCGTCTGGTTTGTACAACCAGCAACTCGCCTGCGCACTGCGAACATCGCCAATTTCGCCGGATGCGATTAATGCGTGTGCCTTTTGAATCAGCGGATTATGGCGACGATGATGCCCTACCAGAATGGCGACACCCTGCTCTTCACCAACACGCACCAACGATTGAGCATCTTTGGCTGTAACCGCCACCGGCTTTTCGACCAGAATCGGGCAACCGGCTTCAATACATTGAATGCCTTGCTCAACATGCATTAGAGTGGGCGTGGATATCACAACACCATCTGGCAAGCTTTGTTTGAGCATGTCGGCTAATGAATCGTAATAACTGATGCCCGCGTGTGCTGCAAACTCACGAGCCTCATCGTTTGTATCGACAATGGCAACTAGCTCAACATCGCTTGCTTGCCTTATCGCATCGATGTGTCTTATACCAACCAGACCAGCTCCGACAACCGCCAGGCGCGTTTGTTCACTCATGATGTAAAACCGATAAAGCTGGCAGAAAAAGGCGAAAAACGTGGTTAAAACGTAGCGAAAAACGTGTTGAAAAGAGACAGGAATTGCCGGTATTCATTGCTTTGGAGATTCGTAATTGATGCTATGCACTAAAGTATCCTATATTCGGCTATATTGAAAGTACTTATCGATGGCTGATAATTGCTGGCGCATCACAATTATGACCAACCAACGGGATAGAGACTTATGAAGCGAGTAATGCCTGAAGTGAAAGTAGTCATTGGCCTTTTGCTCGGAAGTGCGTTAATCAGTTGCAGCGAACAGTCTGAGTCACAAGTCAGTGATATCGAACTAGGCGAAAGACCCATGATGCTGGCTAATCTTCTTGAAGATAGCGCACTAAGAAACCAGCTAACCCAATGCGACTTAGCCGAGCTATCACCATCGAAACTTTCTATTGGTCATCGAGGTGCACCATTTCAATTCGCTGAACATACTCGCGAAAGTTACATTGCCGCTGCGAATCAGGGCGCAGGCATACTCGAGTGCGATGTCACGTTCACCAAAGACAAGGAGCTGGTTTGTCGACACTCGCAATGTGACCTACATACCACCACGAATATTCTGGCAACCGATCTGGCACAGTTTTGCTCTACCCCACCGGATCTGAATAGCGCAACACCTTACGCGAACGTTCAATGTTGCACATCCGATATTACGCTTGCTCAATTTCAAACGTTAAAAGGCAAACGTGATGGTGGAAACAAGCTAGCAGCGACAATTGATGACTTTCTTGCTGCAACGCCCGGTTGGTCCGGTATTGAAGCCGCTGACTACGGCGAGTTGCTAACGCATAAAGAAAGCATCGCGCTCTTCGACTCACTAGGAGTATCCATGACACCGGAACTTAAGGTTCCACAAATCAGCATGCCCTTTGACGAAAATTACACACAAGAAGCTTATGCTGCACAAATGCTCAACGACTATGTCGAGGCCGATATTAACCCCGCCCGTGTCTATCCACAATCGTTTAGTCTGGACGACGTGAGTTACTGGAAAAAGTCTATGCCTGTTTTCGCGCAGAAGGCGGTATACCTCGACGGACGATATCGCAATTCATCGTTTGATATCGAAAACGTTAACAGCTGGAGCCCGTCTATGGAACAATTGGCCAATGACGGTATTCGTTATCTGGCATCTCCAACATGGATGTTGCTATCGCTCGACGAGCAAGGTGAGATAGTGCCATCCGAATACGCCGTTCAAGCGAAAATTGCTGGGCTGGAATTGATAGCCTGGACAGTCGAACGTTCTGGCCCGATTACCTCTGGCACTAACTGGTATTACCAAACGATTAATGCAGCCATTACCAATGAGGGAGATGTTTTAAGAGTCATCGACGTATTGGTAAAACAAGTGTCGGTGGTTGGAATATTCAGCGATTGGCCAGCTACCACCACGTTCTATGCGCATTGCGCCAATTGAGTAACCGCGCCGCGTTCATAACCCAGCATGGGTGTAGCAACGTATTGAGGGCAGATAACAGGCACGTTGATTCCATCGCCACCGTGAGTTATAGCCAGCGACTCTGCGAAACCCACTGCAGCATGCTTGGTAGCAGAATAAGCCGCATCACCAATCTGGCTCAGTAATCCGGCAGCCGACGACATCATTTTCATTGGTAACGTCACACTCAAACGACCGACACTTAACTTGTTTTGCCGTTTCAGCCAAAGTTGGGCTCATGAGTAGGGAGACACTCTATCACTGCTAAAAAGACACCAAAGCGCGACTGGCTGGCTTATATCTGCGCTATTACAGCTGTGTCAATCTGGGCCTGGTGGATGTCCGCTACCCGAGTGGCTGCACAAGAAGGAGTTGCGCCAATTGACGTGGCACTAATGCGCTACGCGATACCAGCCATTCTACTACTACCCGTTTGGCTATCAACAGCACGTAAACTTAAAAGCGCACCAAGATGGTCCATAATCGCAATGCTGGGTTGGGGAGCGCCGTTTCTGTGGTTGGTCACCGCAGCATTGAAAAACACCAACGTGGTCTATATGGCGACGATAATGCCGTGCACCATGCCCATCTTTGCGGTTATTGCAGAAAGAGTTTTTTTTAAACAACGGCTAACCAGAACACAGTTTGTTGGCTTTGTGCTTATCGGTTCGAGCGCATTACTGGTTATAGTGCATGCGTTACTAGGTGGCGGTGCGCAACTGTCGAGCTTGACACTCATGTTTCTTGCGTCAGCGGGTTGGGCTTGTTATGTCGTTGCCTTCCGTCATACAGGCCTCACTGCAGCCGAAGGTGCTGCATGGGTTAGCACTGCTTCTACCGTTGTTATTTTAGTTCTGAAACTTGCGATACTCGCTACAACAGGCGCACATTTTTTACCAATGACAACTGAGCAATTGCTATTTAACGGTGTTGCTCAAGGCCTGATTTCAGGCTTTGTTGCGGTACTTGTCTACACTATCGCAATTGGAAAACTCGGCCCCGCGCGAGCCGCGAGCTTTGGTGTTCTTATTCCTGCTCTGGCTTCGTTTTTCGCCTGGATATGGTTAGGCGAGCTCCCGTCGCTCTTTAACGTGTTTGCGCTGCTTCTTGGAACAACGGGCGTAGCGGTTATAAACGGATTGTTTACGAAGGCTAAATCCAACAACAAACAGTGACTATTACGATGGCTTGGCGCCAGCACTTTCAGAAGCTCCGTCATAAGCAAGCACGCAGGCCAATGCACTCTGTTTAACCTCGCTAGCCGTTTGCCCAGGCTTATACAAAAACGAGCCAATGCCAAAACCAGTGACACCGGCTGCTAGCCAATCGCTAAAGTTAGCCGGTCCCACACCGCCGACCGCATAGGTTCGCGTGCCCTCGGGTAGCACGGCTGAAATCGCGTTTAATCCGGCAGGCCCTATTAACATGGATGGAAACAGTTTAAGGCCATCAGCACCATGGCTCAGCGCTGTAAAACACTCGGTTACTGTTTGCACCCCCGGATATGACAACAGCTTTAGTTGCTTTGTTGCGGTAATTACTTCAGGAACCATATTCGGTGACACCACTATCGCTCCACCAACATCTGCTACTTGTTCAACTTGTTCTGCAGTTAAAACGGTTCCCGCACCAATCTGTGCGACATTGCCGATCGCCTTGGACAATAACTCGATACTCTTGAAAGGCTCTGGCGAATTCAATGGTACTTCAATTTTCGTTATACCCGCATGACACAATGCCTCACCAATGCCCAGCACTTCATTGGGGCGGACACCCCGCAATATGGCAATGATTTCACGCGCCATCCTGATAATCCTCTATTTGTTTACTGGCAGCGATAAGTCCAGCAAGCGTCATGGCCTCCGCATCTTCATAGGCCGATTGAATGTTCTGTGTTGTCAGTGCTTTCGAGTAAGCCTGGCAAAGCAATGGCTCACCAACAATAACAAGGTTGTTCGATTGCCAATAGGATTGCGTCGCCGCTAATTCCAATCCAATAAGCATTCCAGATAAGCTTGCCCGCGCCGAGTCGCCTGGGTAATTTTTTAACAGCATCGCCGCACGAAGGCTAAATAAGCTTTCCGCTATGCTAGCTGGTTCACTACTCGTATCTATCACCGATTGTGAAAAGGCCGCATCATCCCACCCGGTTTCGGCAATAGAATGTTTCAGCACAGACTGATCAGCTATCAACGCGAACAATTCGCCTGTCATGCATGTGGTAAATCGTTTAATGGAACCTTTATCGACTCGCACCCATTTCGTATGCGTACCTGGCAGGCAAACGACACCATTGAATTGAGGCTGCGTTGCGAGCAACCCAAGAATTTGTGTTTCTTCACCGCGCATAACATTACAAGGTTCTTGCTGCATAACTCCAGGCAGAATACGAACATCGTCGTCTGATTCCAACACGCGCACTGCATGCTGACCTAATGAAAGCAGCGTATCGGTTGTCGACATATAAGGCGCTTCTTGCCAACCCTGCGCAGCCCCTGCCATACCGCAAATTAAAACCCGGCTGCCAACCGGTACACTGAGTGTTGATATCTGTTGTTCCAACACGCCGGCGTAATCAGACCGTTCAAGGCCAGACATGCCAAACGGGCCGGCTGTTCGTCCAAGAACCTCACCACTATCTGACACATGCCATAAACGTAAGCGGCTAGTACCCCAATCAACCAGAACCATGGAACGGTTGTGTTTAACAATCGTATTTTTGGCCGACTTAAGCATTAATGCTGATGCTCTATAGTCATTGATTTACTGTCTCCTTTTGACCAATCACGATGCGTAATGAAAGCCTGTGAACCCAAAGGCAATGCGCAAAGCTTACCACCACAACCAACATCGCGGTATATGCCGCTACCCACACGAAAGCCAGACTGATAAAGGAAGAACGTTTTTCGATTAGCTACTCTGAATCGGGCACTGTCAATTTTACTATCGATTGTGCAGCGAGATTAATCAAAATCAAACTGTAAAAGAAAATTCGACGCGTCACACTTTCCCGAATGCGACATGTACACTGATGACTTGACGCTGCTTGAATAGCGTATTTTGGGACGCCTGCTCATATGCACTATGATAGTTTGCTCCAAATCTGGCCAAGCAATTATGTCTCGAAGAACCAGAAAAGGCCGCCGAACCAAACCTGCCGCTGGCGTCCTTCCGGCTGGCCCAGCCTACATAAAACGAAAGCTATCCTTCTTTGATCCTCTCGATGAGGAGCAATTGTTAAAAATAGATGAACAGGTTGACTGGATGTTGGAGAACATCGGCTTTGCCTTTCGCGACGATCCTGAATCCTTACGCATATGGAAAAAAGCCGGTGTAAAAATGGATGGCGACAAAATATTTGCTGATGCTGTGTGGGTTCGTGAACAATGTGCAAAAGCGCCGAGTGAGTTTACACAACTGGCCAGGAACCCCGAGCGCACTGTCTCCATCGGTGGCAACAATCAGGTGTTTGCGCCTATTTACGGCGCGCCATTTGTGCGCGACCTTGAAGGCGGTCGTCGTTACGCCACGTTCGACGATTTTCAAAAACTGGTGAAGCTGACCTCCATGCACCCGAACCTGCATCACAGCGGACTGGTCATAGCCGAACCTACAGACATTCCTGTGAGTAAACGTCACCTTGATATGGTGTATGCACACATGACGTTGGGTGATAAACCACACCTTGGAGCGATAACAGAGAAAAGCCGCGCGCAAGACAGCGTCGACATGGCAGAAATTCTTCATGGCAAAGACACCATGGACAGTAGCGTTGTTATTATGGCAAACGTAAATACCAACTCGCCGCTGCTTATCGATCGAGTGGTATCAGAAGCCATTCAAGTCTATTCATCACGTGGGCAAGCCGTAGTCATTACGCCTTTTATTCTTACCGGCGCTATGGGACCTGTATCCACAGCCGCAGCTATTGCACAGGCCATAGCTGAAGTCATGATAACGGTCGCGTTCGGCCAGCTGGTGAAACCCGGTGCACCGTTTGTTATGGGGAATTTTCTATCTTCAATGAGTTTAAAATCCGGTGCGCCGACTTTCGGCATGCCAGAGCCGGTTCTATCAAACTATATAATTGGTCAAATGGCGCGACGGCTGGGCTTGCCACTGCGATGCGGAGGCTCACTCACCGCTTCAAAAATCGAAGACGCACAGGCCGCCTATGAAAGTGCCGACTCAATGCATTCGACGGCCATTGCAGGCTCGCACTTTACATTACATGCAGCCGGTTGGCTTGAAGGTGGTTTGGCCACTGGTTTCGAAAAACTGATTATGGATGCAGACCGGCTGGGAAGTTATCAGAAAATATTAAACGGACTCGACCTCAGTGACGATGAATTTGCTCGGGATGCTTATACCGAGGTTGAACCGGGCGGGCACTTTCTTGGCTCTGCGCATACCATGCGACACTATCAAACTGCGTTTTACGATGCCACCCTAAGTAACAGCGAAAACGTTGAAAGCTGGGAAGAAGGTGGGAGTAAAGATATGCGCAGGAGGGCTTATGAAAAATGGAATAGCATGCTCGATAACTACGAATTACCAGCAATGGATCCGGCGACCAAAGAAGCCTTGGATGATTTCGTTGCAAGACGAAAACATGAGCTTCCGGACGCCTGGTATTAGTCCCTGATAATAAACACTTGGTAATCAATCCATTGTTACAACAATGTTGCCTGCATGTTGTTTATCAATAAAAGCCTGTTGCGCTTTGTGTAGTTCTGCAAGTGGATAACTTGCGGCGAGTATGGGTTTTATCTCTTCACGCTCTATATAACCAACAAGCTCATTAAATATGTTTGGTGGAACGACCGTTGAGCCGGTAAAGGTCAGATCGCGTAAATAGAATGAGCGTAAATCGAGCTCTACAATCGGACCGGCAATGGCGCCGGAACACGTGTACCGCCCCCCTCTTTCAAGAACGTCGATAAAATCCGCAAACGCTGCCCCACCGACAATGTCTGCCACAACCGATACCGTGTCTTGCCCTATGGCACCTTGAAGACTGGACTTCAGATTGTCGGGGTTGCGGGGCAGTAACGCATCAGCGCCCAATTGTACCAACTGCGCGTGCTTGCTTTCAGATGCAAGCGCCACCACCGTGGCACCTCGTCGTTTTGCCAGTTGAATCAATGCAGAGCCGACACCACCTGATGCACCGCTAATAAGTACTTTATCGTTCTTCGTTACATTCGCCCGGGTTAGCATGCCTTCGGCAGTTGTGTAAGAGCAAGAGAACGTCGCCAGCTCTGCATCGGTTAATCCGCAGTTAACCACACCGACATTGCGATGATAAGCCTTGGTGAACTGCGCAAACCCACCATCACATTCTGAACCGAAATATCCGGTGGCATTCTTATCAAGCGGGTTGTCCCAATCCCGCAACCAGCAATCGGTGATAACCCGTTTACCGATAAGTTCAGGGCTGACTCGCGCACCCACCGCAACTACGGTGCCACAGACGTCGGCTCCCTGAATACGTGGAAATTCAACGGGCGAACCTCCCCATGCTGGGTCGTCTTCGTTAAGTTCTTCATAGGCACTACCTGTTGTTGCTTCAGTAACCTTTTTTGAGTACCAACCCGTTCGCGTATTAACATCCGTATTATTCAGCCCGCAAGCTAACACCTTTATTAATACCTCATACTCGTTAATGGTTGGAACGGGCCAGTCATGGTGCAACACCAGCTGATCCATGGCTCCATGCCCTTCCAGAACCATTGCCTGCATCGTGTTTGGAGTCTTCATACTGTTGATTGGCTTCATTCCGTACTCATATGTTGAAACTTCAATTTTCAACCTTCAGTGTTAATACTGACGGTTGACCCAAGACGGGAGGATTCTTCTATCGCGGAAATTAATCGGTGCGCCTGTAAGGCTTTCCGGCCACTGACTATCGGTTCGTGCCCCTGATGAATCGCGTCGATGAAATCTTCAATGATTTGCTGATGTAATTCACTCTTCTGTACAACCGGCCCATTATCACTGCCACTGTGTTTATGATCATTGCATTTACTATCATTGCATTTATTATCATTGCATTTATTATCATCGCGTTTATCCGGCGACCAATGCTCTTTGCGACCATCGCGCCAAGCAATCTCTAATTCGTTGCCGCATAGCTTCGCCGATCCATGCTCGCCGTGTAAGGTAATACTCTCCCTTCCGTGGGGGAACACCGCAGTGCTGGCAACAAGAGAGCCCACGGCACCTGACTCAAACCGTAGGCCGGCAACAGCAAAATCTTCAGATTCCATTTTGTGCAATGGCGTCGTTGCCGTCATGGCGGTAACGGACGATACCTTACCGGTTAAGCTCAGCGCAAGGTCGATGGTATGAATGGCTTGTGTTAACAATACACCACCACCATCGCGTTCGTATGTGCCCCTACCCAGTTCATCATAATAGGATTGATCTCGCCACAAGGGCGCTGCTATTTCCACATGCCCTATTTTTCCTAACTCGCCGCTGGATAGAAGCCTGGCCGCAGCTTTTGAGGATTCACGCATGCGATGCTGAAACACCAAACCAAGCAATACCCCAGCCCGTTCGCATATCTCCACCACTTGCACTGATTCATCGTAGGTACGGGCAACAGGCTTTTCCAGTAAAATATGCTTCCCAGACTGCGCCAGTGATTCGATTAAGTCGAGCCTGACGCTCGGCGGTGTAGCCACGATAGCAACACGCACTCGCTGGTTGTTAATGACTGATGAGAGTTCGTTGGTAAAGACCGGTGCAGGCCCTGAATAATGCTGCGCTAAATATTGGGCTCGTTCAGTATGTCGGGACACTACGGCCTCCAGTACCACACGCTCATGCGCCGCCGACAAAGCCTCCACATGTCGCGGCGCGATCATGCCAGCACCAATGAGCGCAACACCAAGCGGTGAGCCAGTGTACTTATCTGACATTATAATCCTCCGGCCAATACCTTTCCAAAAAAAAGACAGCTCCTGCAACCAAGGAGTTCTGACTAGTACGCTCTCGAGCCGCCGCTGCGGTTCAAGCTTTAATCGTATGCCACTCTTTACTCCATATTCGGCGATGAAAAAGTGGAAACTTAACCAGCTCCTCAAGCAGAAACAGCGCAAAAACCCACGTTACCGAGACATTTAGCACCAATACAAACAGTGCTGTCATGGGAACCATAAACAACCAATTCGCGAGCAGATGAATATTCATGGATGATCGGGTATCACCTGATGCCCGCAACACATTCCCACAAATCGCATTGGACACCCGGGGAAAGGGTACCAACAACAAGACAGGAAGGAAACTCAGCAGTGCTAAGCGGGTTTCCTCAGACAAATCTGCGTATATCCAACGAGTGGCCAAAATAATAAGCGCGTATACCATAGCCACAACAAATGCAGCTTTAAACGCACCACGCCAGGCTCGGCTTAAAAAAGTATCCAATTCATTGGACGATAGCGATTTGCCGAGTAGTTGCGCAAGCAATATGCCGGTTGCTTGCGTCCACGTATAGCTCAGTTGTCCAGCAATTCGTACCCAAGGCATAATTAGCGTAATAGCGGCAAACTGATACACACTTAAATTGGAGTAGATGCCCATACAGACTTGATTGGTGAAGGTCATGCTGACAAAGGTGGCCGCAATTGGCCAGGAAAAATTAAACTGTTTAATAGTAGCTGTAAGAAAACTCGTATGCAGCCATCCGCTCACTTGTTGAAATAAATCATGCAAACGATAGAACATCCACGCTAAATAAAGTAATCGTAGCCCTGCACCTATAAATGATCCCCACGCAGCTCCTGCCAAACCCAATGCCGGGAATCCATAGAGGCCAAATATCAATACAATACTGGATGCCACGTTGAATGGAGCAGAAATCAGGAAGCTATAGAAGGCTAACTTTGTTCTTCCACATCCATTAAACTGGCTGGTGAATACACTGCTTAATGCTTCAGCGAATAGCACCAACAGAAAGACTTGCAGGTAGCTTGAAGCTCCATTGGCAATTTCAGTAGAATGTGCCATTAAATCCAGCAGTGATC
Organism: uncultured Granulosicoccaceae bacterium; assembly: GCA_937922945.1. GTDB lineage: Bacteria > Pseudomonadota > Gammaproteobacteria > Granulosicoccales > Granulosicoccaceae > Granulosicoccus. The sequence continues at coordinate 24,512 of CAKZUP010000048.1, read as the reverse complement.
CACCGAACAACAGAATCAAGACAATGCCTGTGAAGACAATGGCAATATTGATAGCAAGGCCACAATAAAATGCCGTTTTAAGCTCTAGGGGATTATCGTTGCCATAAGCCTGAGCTACTTTGATTTGCATCGCATTGGCAAATGCAAGTGTTGTCCCCATAACCATGCCCGTAATAACCGTGGCAATACCAATGGAGGCAACGGCTTCCTCCCCCAGCGAGGAAACCAGATAGAGATCGATAATGACAATAGAAAACATCATTACCGAGCGCATAGCCATCGGCCATGCCATTCTGAATATGTCAAACGATGTTGGTATTTGCGGCTTATTCAGAATAGTCGTTTCACTGTGTCAACGTTATCGGCTTTGGGTCGAGGCTGTTAACTTTGCTGTTAACTTTAGAGAAGCATATTAAGCAAGTTAACTAAAGTGATGAATACTGCCATGAAAAGCTTATCAGTAATTCCAGAGCGTACCATCCTCTAATCGAACAATCGGATGACTACCCGGCTTATAGCTGTATTGCGCAGCCTCGTTCTCATCGAAATCAACGCCCAGACCAGGTTCGTCACTGACATACATCATACCGTTGATCAATGTGTGTTTAGCGGGAAACAATGCATCACACTCCGGTGTATCGAGAACAAGGTATTCTTGGATACCAAAATTCGGTGCCCAAGCATTTAGGTGTGCTTGGGCTGCCATACACAGCGGAGAATGACTTGGCGCACCATGGAAGCCGGTTCGCACGTGATGAAGCGCGGCCAGATCAACAATACGCTTCACATGAGTAATCCCGCCCGCATAAGTCACCGCTACACGAATAAAATCGATGAGTTCGTTTTCAATGAGCTGATTGCAATCCCAAATTGAATTAAAAACCTCGCCGATGGCAATGGGTACTGTGGAATGCTGTCGAATCAATTTCAGCGCACTCTGATCATCAGCCGGTGTTGGATCTTCCAGCCAGAACAGATTGACATGCTCTACCGCCTTGGCAAATTCCGCTGCTTCACGCGGTAACAAACGATGATGCACATCGTGCAATATTTTTAGTTCCGGGCCAAAGCGGTCACGAATTTCTGAGAGCGCCGCTGGCATAAACCGCATATAGCGATCGGTATCCCAGATTTCCTCCTTGGGATGCACTCCGCTGAAATCGGTTATAAACGGTGTATCGGTTAGTCCTTTGTCGGCAACACCATAACCTTTAGTGGGCATACCAGGAATACCGCATTGAACCCGAACCGCCTTATAACCTTGCTCTACATAAAACGCGATGGAGTCTATAAGATCTTCAAGATCAGAGCCGGTGGCATGTGCATAGACCAACGCACCATCTCTACTCTTGCCACCGAATAGTTGATACAGCGGCATATCTGCAAGTTTGGCCTTGATATCCCATAACGCCATATCAATTGCACCAAATGCCGCCATTGCGATCGGGCCGCGACGAAAATACGCCCCACGATAAAAGAACTGCCAAATATCCTCGCTATTGCGTGGGTCGCGCCCAATTAGATTGGGTATGAGGTAGTCCTGCAAGTATGCCGCAGGCAAAGTTTCGCGATTATTCAGTGTTGCATCACCAAGGCCATAAACACCTTGATCGGTCACTATTTTCAGCGTGACATAGTTCTTACCAGGGCCACCCACAAACACTTTTGCATCAGTAATTTTCATGGGTGGTACCCGGCCTTCTAAAGGTTAACACTACTACTCCCAAAACGAATTAGGAAAATAGCAATCCACCATTGATATCAACATTGGTTCCTGTAACAAACGCTGCTTCATCGGAAGCCAGATAGCTGATCAAATTGGCGACATCTTCTGGTGTCCCTTCACGTTTCAACGGGGTGGCATTGGCAACGTTAGTTCTGACTTCGGGTTTGGTAAACGTATTATGAAAATCCGTGTCGATCATACCGGGACAAACAGAATTAACCCTGATATCCGGTCCTAGCTCTTTAGCCATACCTCGCACCATTGTAACCACGGCCCCTTTGGAGGCAGCATAAGCAATCGCCCCCGGGCCACCACCATCACGCCCAGCTTGTGAAGCGGTAACAACGATAGAGCCACCTTCGCTCATATGTGGAAGCGCCGCTCTGACAATATGCAAAAAGGATGTTGCGTTTAAGTCCATCACCGTTTGCCAATGTTCAACTGTGAGTTCTGGCAACGGCTTACGCGCAACCAATCCACCGGTTACATGCGCTAAAACATCAACTCGTCCGAATTTCTCAACAGTAGCTGCAACCAGGGCTGCCACTTCCGCTTCTTTGGTCATATCGCCTTGCAATGCCAACGCTGCTCCACCCTGGGCTTCTATTTCAGCAACCGCTGACGTCGCGCCATCTGAGCTACTGTGGTAGTTAATAACGACATTCGCTCCAGCATGTGCGAGTCTAATTGCAGTTGCCCTGCCGATATCCCTTCCGCCACCGGTAACGATCGCCGTTTTGCCCTTCAAGTTCATGTGTTTTTCTACCTATATTACGAGTTTATTTTTTCGAACCAGTCACTTAGATACAGCCATAGTTTACTGGCTTACTTCTTAGACTTGGGTTTACCGGCCTGGTTTCACACCGACCCAGCTTTACCGACCGACGTCGAATGTCTTAGGCACAACTACTTTAAAACTACGGTCGTCTGAATCCGTAAAATACAAATCACAATCGTAGCCTTGATCATCCAAAAAACTGAATATTCGCTGCGGCTTAGCAAGCGAGTACGGCACAAGCAGTGTGGCAATCCGATGACGAACCGCTTTTGGGTAACTGACTGTCAAGCACGTACTTACCGGCAGGCCTTCATAATCTGTCGGATCTACATCGGGAAAATCGGTGAATTGCGACAACTTGGCAGCTCCAGCTTCAGACCATAAGACCTGTCCGTAAAATCCGGCTTTCTCACCAGTATAGCGAAACGTTGTTGCGCTTAAATCCATCGGTGCATTCGCGTGCAGAAGCCAATCAATAGCCACCGGTGTTTGCGCATCGATGGCATCAACAATCACAAAATAGCTATTGTTGACAAAGTATATATCCCGCAGGACCTTGGTTACTTCCGGCGTCAGCGATTGATAAGCCGCAGTGGCATCGCCCTGAATATAGATATGATCGTCGCGCTGAACCGCACTGACAATATCGCCGGATGAACGCATAGCCACAGACTTATCTTTTCCGGCGTATTGTCCTTTACTATCAATAAGAATGGCGTTTTTTGAATGTGTCTGACGTCGCCAGTTCTGGTGCATTGTGCTATTGAAAGCGACGTAATGACCAGACTGGATAGCCAGATCTTCTCCAAACGCTGCAAGACAAAATGCGTTCTGGTCTCCATGGCTATGGCTTATAGATCCGTATTGGGACGATTTCATCACAAACTGGATATGCTGATCGGGAGTTTCCATGTTCGCTTGAATAGCAGCCCAGCCGACTCCTTTAAACCATCGCAAATTATCTTCTTTTGCCAGTGGTTTCGCATCTATAATCGGGAAGTCGGTTTGATACGTCAGCTCATCAAAATTCAGGTCCCACCAACCATAGTTATAAAACGCCATCTCGGTGCCGGTGTCGTTGCGCTTAATCTCATCGTAATACCATTGATAAGCGCCATTACCGGTAACACCTGCAAACTGGCGAAGGTTATAACCAATCTTCAACGAAGGAAGGTCACCCATCGTACTGTCATCACCGAAAGTTGCTCTTCGTGTATCAGGCGCTTTGGTAAATAGTGGAAAGTCTCCGGTATGTTGAAAGAACGGTCGTTGATATAAGTTTATGCCGGTATAAGATTTAAGAAGATTCACCGCATCGATCAAATAAGCCATTCCGGTCATCCAATAGTGAGGCCCCTCTGCCCAACCACCTTGTGCATCACCCCACGGAGAATACACAGTAGATAAGAACTCAATGGCGTAGTTAAGCCAGCCTTCGGCTTCCGGCTCATCGTCTTGCAAGGCAATGGCAGCTGGAATTAATACCGCAGACACAGCTCTTACCGCATGGCTATCGAATGGAAAGAGCTGGATATTGGCGTGCTTGATGATATGGTCAGCTGTTTCGCGGGTGCGAACCAGCAGTGCCGTACGAACCAAGTCGCGCTCTTCTGTTGTTAGTTCATCGTAAAGCCAATCGTAGCCCCAAGCCAATGCACCATTAACTCTGAATGCCCACTCATCGGTGTAGCCGCGCGAGGTTGTTCCACTCGGGTTCCAGGAAGCAGCTTCAAGCAACCACTGCTTTGCACGGGCTATTAAGGCTTCGTCGTCTGTAATAACGCCACCTACGGCTAAATGCCGGATGGCGTAAATCAATTCCTGTAAATCGATATAGGTTTGCCGCCAGATATGCGCTACCCGCTTATGATCGGGATAACCGGCAGGCTCTGTCATTACCTCTCTTTCCATCCATGGAGCAACCGATTTCGCATAAAACACATCCCATGTGCAGTGTGTTGGATCGTTAGCAAGGCTTTGCTTGAACGATGCTATGCGCGACTTGTTCATCCATAGCCGCGGGTGTTCTCTGTTCGCATCGGCAAAACGAGCTTCACGAGATGCAAGTGGTGTTTCGGGCAGTTCTTCGTTCAGCGTAAACTGTCTATCACTGCTCCAATTCGATACAGCTTTGTTGGCCTCGGGAGACCAAATGGCATAAGACCACACATAACTACCCGCGGGTAGTACTTTGTCTGGTGTGAAAAAATTCAACGCTATGCCTTCAAACAGTGTTGTATTTTCTGGTGCATAGTTTGAATTATTTGAAATTCGAATAACGTATTCTGCATCAGCCTCGATTGTAGGTAACCATGTAAAACGAGGTGGATTCTCGGCAATGAGTGTGTCTGCCACCGGCGAGTATTGAATCGTCAACCGCCCGGTTGCCGGTTCATCCAATACCGCTAAATCTCCGTTCTGATGTTCGCAACTTTGCATAGATAAGCGTTCAATTCTTGAAATTAAAGTTCTTGCTGTTGAGAAGAGGCAGCGCCACTGGCGCTGCCAACTTCATTCCACACTGAAAATTCAGTGACTATTCACCGTATTGACGCTTGTAGGCCTGGTTCATTACATCAAGAACGTCTTGCAAACCTTTCTGATTTAACTGCGCCATGTAATCATCCCACTCTGCTTCTACATCGCCATTGCCCAATATCCAGGTCTGTTGGCGCTCAAGCATGTAGTCACGCACGGTTCCCCAGTACTTATCATAGACTTTCTGCTCGTCAGCGTTAAAAGCCACACCCAGAAATTGATCGATCAAATAATCGCCCTGGTCATACAGAGCGATGCCTTCGAGTGCAAACTTATTCGACCACTGAGCTTCGTAGTTATAATCCTGAAAGTAACCACGTGCCTGCAGTTGTGAACCGACTTGGTACAGTTGATTGTTGACAGGTTCATCGCTGTTTAACACCGAATCTTTAAAGATCGGCTTACCATCGATCATGTCGTATTGAACGCCTTCTGCTCCAAAGTTAGCCAGTCGACGACCTTTCTCAGTGAACCAGAAGTCGAAGTACTTGATAGTTTCAACCGGATGCTTGTTGGTACCGCCAATTGCCCAACCATCAGGCTTAATCGGGATACGTCGATGCTCTTCGATACGCTTACCTGAAACAGACGCCGGTGGCGCGAAAGCCTTGAAGGCGAAATTATCAATTTCGGAAGACAAACGGTTATAACCCGAAGTAGATGCAAACCAATCGTGCGTGGCGCCGCCTAAATTCTCCGATAGAAGAAATTCACGCGATGAACTACCACGAGTGAATATTTCTGCATCAATCAGGCCCTCTTCATACCAGCGAGCCAGATTCTTTATACCCTCACGATAGCCTTCGCCCGCGTAGGGATGTTGAATTTCACCGTCTACTACCATGAAGTCGTGGTAGGTGTCGGAGCCTGATGACCGGCCATCCCACAAAGTAACCAGACGAATCAACTCTGGCCATTGTCTGGCGAAATACGGCACTTCATCTGCTTCACCATTGCCGTTCGGATCTTGTGTTTTGAACGCACGTAAAGTAGCTTCAAACTCATCGACCGTTTCGGGTACTTTTAGACCCAGTTTATCCAGCCAATCGTATCGGATAAAATAGGCACGACCATATTTTCCATCGGGAAGATACGGTATGTAATACATATTTCCATCGGCAGCTGAAAGCGCTGATTTAATGTGCGGCTTTTCTTCGAAAAATTTCTTCAGGTTAGGCGCATGCTCATCGATAAGATCGTTGAGAGGTAAAAACGCACCTTCAGGCCCGTACTGATTGACGAAATCTTTTATTCGGCTGGAACCAACAATATCAGGAATCTTGCCCGATGCGAGCATCAGGTTCAACGCTTCGGTTTTACCTGTGTTTTCACTATCGGTGCGCATGTTCGCACCAACAGTGACATCTTTCAAATGAATATTAGTGAGCTTTCGGGCTTCCTGTTCTACTGGCCAATCTTCTTTATAAACCGGGTATCGTTTGTGGTTCATCTGGATGCTTAGCTCCAGAGGCTTGTCAACGATTTTGTAATCGTCTTCAGCGATAGCCACAGACGTCATGGCGGAACTGGCAAACATCGCCAGCACTAAGGTTTTTAGTTTCATGCTTAACACACTCCTATATGGTTACTGTAGTTACTTCTTGTCCTGCTTATTCCTTGACACCGCCAAGGAGTATTCCTTTTTCGAAGTATTTTTGTATAAACGGATAGACAATTAAAACCGGAATAATCGAACAAACTATAATTGCCCCGGTTACAGATTCAACACCGTACGGCTGGTCGGCCAGCGTAGCGGTAAACTCCTGGTCATCAGACAAAAATGCGATGGTATGCCGTAAAAAAACCTGGAGTGGAATCTTCTCTTCACTTTGTAAAAGTACCATCGCCCAAAAAAAGCCATTCCAGCGAGACACTATACAAAATAATGTAATTGTGGCAATAGCTGGCTTGGAAAGCGGAAGATAAACCTTCCACAATATTTGAAAATCGTTTGCGCCATCCATTCGCGCCGCTTCTTCAAAGCTTTGTGGCAGTGCCTCAAAAAAGTTCCTGAGAAGAATTAGATTGAACGCGTTTACCGCAAACCCGATGATAATGCCAAAGTAGCTATCAAGAAGATTGAGATCGCGCATATTCAAAAAAAACGGTATGAGGCCAGCGTTGAACCACAGAGTGAAGGCGACAAATAAATTCCAGAATCGTCGACCGATTAGCTGTGGTCTCGACAACGCATAGGCCCCCGGAATAATGATGAGCAGGCTCATCATTGTGCCACCGATGGTATAGATAAACGTATTGAGGTACGAATTCCAGAACTTGGGTTGAGTTAACACGTATTTGTAGGCAGCCAAGGTGGAATCTACCGGCGTAAGAACCACCTTCCCTGCTGCGGCTGCAAATCCACCACTGAAAGAGACCGCCGCAATATATATAAACGGATATAAGGTAGCGACCGTAAACATTCCAATTAGAATGGATACTGCGATGGCGAACAACTTGTCGCCACGCGAATAAAGATTCATGTTCATTGCCATCTTACCGTTACCACAGCGATGTGCGCGAGTAGCGCCGCGATAAAGTATTAGCAATCATTACTAATACGAATGCCACTACTGCATTAAATAAACCTGCGGCCGCAGCCACATCATACTGACCACTTTGCAAGCCTTGCCGATAGACAAAGGTGTTAACCACATCGGCTGTAGACCAGGTAGCTGGCTGATACAACAATATAATAAGCTCAAAAGAGACTTCCATAATGTTGCCGATTCGAATAATCAACATGATTAAAATGGTTGGCATAATTGAAGGGATAGTGATTTTCCACATCATTTGCCAACGACTTGCACCATCAACCACGGCACTTTCGTAAAGTGATGGGTTAACGCCTGCAATAGCTGCAAGAAAAACAATCGAACCAAATCCGGCTTCCTGCCAAATACCTGTACCAACGAAAATCGGTCGAAACCACTCTGGCTTGGTTAAGAAATAAATGGAATCGATATTGAACCAGCCCAATATCGTGTTAACGACACCAGCAGTTGGCGAAAATGCGGTAGTTACAATACCCGCAATTATAACGGTTGAAATAAAGTGAGGCAGATACACAATGGTTTGTGCTGTTCGCTTGTAGGTTGCGTGTATCACTTCATTAAACATCAGTGCCAATAAAATGGGCGCTGGAAACCCGAATAGCAAATTCAACGCGCTGATTTTTATCGTATTGCCTATGGCTCGTAAGAACTGATCGTTAGAAAAAAGCGTTTCAAAATGCTCCCAACCAACCCACGGACTTGCCGCAACACCGCGAAAAATCGAGTAATCTTTAAACGCGATTTGCAGGCCATACATCGGCTTATACAGAAACACAATCATCCATACGATGGTTGGCAGTAGCATCAAGTATATTTGCCACTCATTTCTAATATGGTCTGCAAGCCACTGCAGCTTATGCTCAAGCGATCGCTTGGGCTTGGCAGTGATAACGGTATGACCGTGTTGATTGTCTTCAGAAGAACTCACGAGCCAGCCTGCTCCCTAATCGCTTTTCCGGTTTCTTTATCAAACAACTTTATGGAGTCACGCGGTGCATAGACTTTCGACACGTCTTGTAGATGATCAAGATCTCCGTTGGTTTCAGCCTTAATAATAAAAGGCTCGTCCCCCAGCGTTGAGTGCAGCAGCGCCTCTGAGCCGAGGGTTTCAACAAGCTCTAGCGCTATAGGTATCTCGGATGTATCGCCGTCCGCACTTAAAGACATATGTTCGGGTCGCATACCCACCACTACCGGCTTTTTATCCTCTACGTTTAAGGATGTCGGTAACTTGATAAGCGTATCGTTTATATTGACATGCGGCCCTTCCGCGGTGTTTTGAATAAACCCATGCAGTTGATTCATCGGCGGCGACCCCATAAAGCCTGCAACAAAAATGTTTGCAGGGTTCTTGAACAGCTCCATCGGTGTACCGATTTGTTCAATAATGCCTCCGTTCATCACAACAATGCGATCGGCCAATGTCATAGCCTCTACCTGATCGTGCGTTACGTACACACTGGTAGCACCAAGGCGTTTGTGTAAACGTTTAATTTCAGCCCGCATTTGCGTACGAAGCTTTGCGTCCAGGTTCGAGAGCGGTTCATCAAACAAGAACACCTTTGGTCGTCGAACAATGGCTCTACCCATGGCAACGCGCTGACGCTGCCCACCCGACAAATTCGCCGGCCGCCTGTCCAGATAAGGCGTCAGGCCCAGAATTTCGCCAACCTCCTCTACCGATTCTGCAATTTTCTGCTTCGACTCTTTACGGATACGCAAACCAAACGCAATATTGTCAGCAACGTTTAAGTGCGGATAGAGTGCATAGTTCTGAAACACCATGGCAACATCTCTATCTTTGGGGGCAACTCGATTCACAACACGATCGTCTATAGAAATGGTCCCATCGCTGATCTCTTCCAACCCGGCAATCATTCGCAAGGTTGTTGATTTACCACAGCCGGAGGGGCCAACCAGCACGACAAATTCCTGAGGTGCGATATTCAGATCGATACCGTGTACAACCTCAAGACTGCCATAGCGCTTGACTATCTTTTCTAGAATGACATTAGACATAGTGCTTACACTAAATGACTTGTTGATGATGAGTAGAGCGGGAACTTCGTTTTCCCGGCGACTTACGTAACATTGACGTCTTCTGATTTTCGATAAACGCTAACAATTCAGGGTTATCAGTCAGCTTGCTTATCTCTGATTCCAACGAGCCAATATGCAAAACCAATGCGTTACTGGCTTGATCGGCCTTGCCAGATTTAATAGCGTCGACTATCGCTATATGTTGCTCTATAACTTGTGTTCCACGACGGATACCGCCAATGCGCTTTAAATGTCGGATGCGGTTAACATCCGCTTGCGTCTTTTGCTGAAAATGCCAAACACCCTGAAGCCCTGCAACGGTGAAAAAAGCTTTATGTAATGCTTCATCAAGAGATGCAAACTGCACATAGTCCTCGGCGTCCCATGCAACAGATTGCCGCTCAATAATCGACTCCAGATCGGCAATATGATGTTCAATGCCGCTTCGTTCCGCAGCACGTCGAACAGCCCCGGTTTCCAACTGCAGTCGGGTGAAGCAGCCTTCAATGTAAGCGTCGATTCGTATGGCGGTAACGTAGGTTCCACTTTTGGGAACGACAGACACCAAACCAACATCTTCCAATCGGATAAGCGCTTCACGCACAGGTGTTTTACTGGCATTGAGCACCGATGCTATTTCTTTTTCAGAAACCAGCTGCCCGGGTAATATTTTCAGCGTAACAATGGCATCCCACAAAATACGATAGATCTGCGATACCAATGAATCTTCAGGATTGAGCGTTACACCGGTCAGCACACTGGTTAGCGACTGGGGGTGATCAATCAGCGATTGAATGGATGTGGTGCCTGAGCTCATGCCCTACTAAGTATATTAGATTGCAAAACTAATATATCAGATTCGTGGTTTTTCGGTCAACAGCCTTAGTCACTTAGATCACAACTAAGGCAGCTTTCATTGGAGTGAGTTACAATATATTTAACCATATCAATAACTTAAAAATACACTTTTAATTATTACAGTCTTCCGTTCGAACGCGAACGCCCCAAAGCGCTAGTTAGATCACTTGAGCGTCTCGGCCGGATGGGAGCTGCAGCTGCAGCACAGAAAACGTCATATTGACGGCTATTGGAGCCGTCTGAATGAACCAAAAGAACTGATAATGCCGTTTCCTGGGACTCAAGCCTGAAGCGACCGAGGTAACAGCTCAATGATTTCAGAGTTATTATTCGAATTAAATACACCCAGCGATTTCAACTACTATTGCCCTCAGCCAAGCTTTCAAAAAAGGACGTTCAAATTAATACCATCCCACCAAACCATGACATTGAAATCTACGGCCGCCATACATCCTACAATGTTCAAAAAGTGCTTTGGATTGCGGATGAACTGGATATTGTCTATGCGCACAAGCAGATCGGCGGCCGTTTTGGTGGTACTGATCAGCCGGATTTTCTGGCTATGAATCCAGCGGGCAAGATTCCAGTTCTTCGTGACAAGCAGAGGATTATCTGGGAGTCCAACACCATCATTCGCTATTTAGCAGACAGTTATGGAAACGGTGAGTGGATATCATCTGACCCGTATAAAAGAAGCCAGACCGACAGATGGTTAGACTGGTCGATAGACAGATTTGAGAAAGCATTCGTTGGGGTATTCTGGGGCTATTACAGAACTCCTCCAGAAAAACAAAATAAGAAAGCGATAAAGCAAAGCGTTGCCGAGTGCGAATCGTGTTTGCTGCAGCTTGCTATACAACTAGACAATCGACACTATATTACCGGCGATCGCCCATCGGTCGCTGATGTGGCTACTGGTGTGTTTTTACACCGGCTGAGCGCGATAGATTTGAATATATCAATGCCCGATAATATTATGCAATGGTTTGATCGCCTTCGTCATCGCCCAGCCTTTAGTAAATGGGTAATGAGTGATTTCACCGAGTTAAAGGGCCGTTCGGTCGACTAACGCTATAAATCATACAAACGCATTAACTTTTTTTTATCGCTCTACTTCTGTAATTGCACTTCGATATTTATATTAGAGGCAACTCTGGTGCAGCCCTGTTAGTTAGCAAAGTAGCACTGTTTCTACTCACAACAATGTTCTCCTCATGCACCATCATTTTGCCTTTGCCGAAAGATAATGATGGCTCAATCGTTAGCACCATATTCTCTTTCAGCATAGTGTTATCGAAGGCTGCATGAGAGGGTTGCTCAGTAAGCTGCATACCTAACCCATGCCCAAGCCGCCCAACATCGCCAGCGCTAGTATCAAGTTCAGAAATCACTTCAGACATTGCATAAAATAAATCGCGGCATGTGTTGCCCGGGCGCGCAGCCTCTATACCCGCTTGGGTTGCGCGCCATAAAACATCATAGGCTTGTTGCGCATTTGCATCAGCTCTGCCAATGGCCCAATTTCTGTCGAAATCACAAAAGTACCCATCCCATGTACAACCAGTGTCCATCATTAGAATATCGCCTGATTGTACGGGCCTGCGTGACGGTGGAGAAATAACATCTGCATAACCACCAACATCGGCAGCGCCGACGAGATAAGGTACGTCATCCGCGCCCTGCCTTAGCGCCGTTCGGCGAAACTCGCGAAACACATCTTCAAGCGGCATACCTTCAGATACAAACTCAGGCACTTTGGCAAATGCAGCAGAACCCACACCGCATATATAACGATGCTTCTCAATCTCAGCAGCTGACTTCACCATACGTAGTTGCTGCACCAAACCCGTTGCATCGACCATTTTCAGCCCCGATAGCGAACTGACCAATCGCTCCCAATCGTCTAACGGCATGCGCAAATGTGTCTCATGTCCTTTTAAAACCCCAAGCCTTTTAGTTCGAGCGGCCATCGGCGACAGCAAGTCGATCAATAAACTGATTCCGTCGTCAGCCGGGTCTGGCGCACTCCAGGTACGAATGTCATCTACCCAGGTGCGCCGCATCAAATCTGCACCTATCTCGGGAATAATGGCAACAGGCTTACCTTCCGGAGGAATAAAAACAAACCATGGGCGCGTGGGACTCTGCCAGAACAAGGTATGAAAACCGGTGAAGTAACGCACCTCTGGTTCGCTCATCAGCAAGATGCCATCCAGGCCTTGCGCTGCCATGAGGTTTTGAGCGTTTGTTGTCCGTTGTTCGAATTCCGCTTTGTGAAATCCGCGCGTGGGGGCATCCATATGCATAGTATTTTGCTTCAATATTGACAACGTTCCGACAACGATCTGTTAACTGCACTGAGTGATCATGGCACCTGCTTGTCTGGAGGCGCGTTAGCGTCACACTTGACACAGTTAAGCTGCGCACCCAACTTGGAATCTCGACCAGATTGCGTCCTCACCCATACTCGGTTCATCCACGGTGGGTTGTGTCGAACGTGCTGAAAATGATCACAGCACAGTTCGGCAACCCAGTCGCCTGAACGATCAAGGTGATAGCCTGTGATTTTTCGCTTCATTTGCGGACTCTACGTTAACAGACACAACTTCATGAAGAAAATCTTTATACACCGACGCTGGCAACAGCCACGTGCGTAAGTCTGGTGGTGAGCATGGAATCGTATAAATGCAAGTATACTTAACACAGAACAGCCTGAATAACGTTGGTAGAATATAATGACCACAGCACATACTAAAAAATAAGGTTCCAGTATGAAAACTCGCACTATCGGCTCACTATCAGTATCAGAAATTGGCTTGGGCTGCATGAACATGTCAATGGGTTATGGCAAAGCAGACGATACGCAGTCCGCAGAGCTACTCAATGCAGCACTCGATATTGGCTACACGTTCCTCGATACAGCGCAAGTGTACGGTTCCGGCCATAACGAAGAGCTTATTGGAAAATCGCTGGAGAAACGCCGCAAAGAGTATGTGCTCGCGACAAAATGTGGCCTATCGCGCGAAGAAGGCATAAACGGCGATCCAGCGGGTATCATGAAAAGCTGTGAGGCCAGTCTGAAACGGTTGCGCACCGATGTAATCGATCTTTACTACCTGCATCGCGTCGACCCAGCCATTCCAATTGAAGAGAGCACCGGTGCCTTAGCGAGGCTCGTGGAACAGGGCAAGGTGCGTGAAATTGGATTATCCGAAGTATGCTCCGACAATCTGCGAAGAGCACACAAAGAGCATCCAATTGCTGCATTACAATCAGAGTACTCACTATGGTCACGAACACCCGAGCGAGGCATTCTCGATGTGTGTGAAGAACTCGGCGTTGCTATGGTACCGTTCTCTCCACTCGGTAGAGCCTTCCTAACAGGCGCTGCAACCGATGTTACGCAGCTGGCAGAGGGCGATTTAAGAACTACCATTGCAAGGCCGCGCTTCGAACCCGATGCGTTTAAAAAAAATTCCGAGTTACTGATACCGTTCGCAAAGATCGCAGAGCAGCATAACTGTTCTATGGCTCAACTTGCGCTTGCATGGCTACTACATCGAGAAATCAACGTTCCGATTCCCGGCACCAAACACATTGAATATATGAGAGAGAACGCAGGTGCCGCTAACGTGAGCTTGTCGGCTGAAACCGTTCAAACACTGAACGAGCTCATTAATGAAAAAACCGTTACCGGCGATCGATACAACAGTGAACGCATGGCTGATGCAGATGCTGAGCGCGACTAGGCAAGAACTACAGCAGATACATTCACGCTAACATTAAAAACAGCGTGAATGGTGAGTATAACAGGGCTATTAAATTATATAAATTTCATTACCAATGGAAAGTGTCTGTGGATTGTTCCGCGCTTTTGCTAACAATAAATTTGTTGAACTTAACCGGCCCTGGATAATGGGAAGGCAACGGCGCCAGCGTTTATTTCATCAATGACGCCTAAAATCTCATCTGCATCAACCGGTGGTGAATAGAGGTATCCCTGTATGTAGTCACAACCCATCTCGTTCACAATGGCGAGTTGATCGATCGTTTCGACGCCTTCGGCAACCGTTCTCAAGTTCAGGGTTTTAGCAATGGACACAATCGTTCGCGCAATAGACTGGTATTTTTCTCCATCACATAAATTATCAATGAACGACTTGTCAATTTTCAGAATATCCAGTGGTAAATCTTTCAAATAGCGCAGTGACGAGTAGCCTGTTCCAAAATCATCTATCGCAATGCTTATTTCCTGCTGCTTGAGCAATTCCAATTGTCTTTGAACACTGCCTATATCATTCATGACAACACTTTCTGTGACCTCCAGTTCTAGCGAACTGGGACGCACCTCGCCAATTTCAATTTTTTGTAATAGCATTTCTGCAAAATTACTATTCGCAAGCTGAGGCGCAGCAACGTTAACTGCAATGGATATGTCACGCGAGGATTGGGTCCATACCGATAATTGCCTGATAGCTTCAGTAATTACCCAATTGCCAATATCAACAATAAGGCCAGACTCCTCGGCCATCGTTATAAAGTGATAGGGTGACAGCAAACCTCGTTTAGGATGTTGCCACCGTATAAGCGCTTCAACTCCTTCCACCCTGCCCGTTAAGCAGCTGACTTTCGGCTGATAGAAAAGGCGCAGCTCTTTATTATTTATTGCACGAGCCAGCTGAGACTCTAATTGGATTCGTTCGTCATATAGCTTACCCAGCTCACCATCATAAATACGGTAAGCACCCTTTAGGCAATGCTTTACTTCATACATTGCAATATCTGCAAATTTCAAAAGTGCTATTGGATCGTTGCCGTCCTCCGGGTAGTTGCTCACGCCAATACTTGAACTTACTCGTGCAGAGAACTCCCCGATGATGAATTCTTGTTCAACCAGTTCTACAACACCTTGCAGGAAATTCTCAATCGTGCCTTGCTCACGCTTAATGCTATCCAGATCATCAACAATGATGCCGAACTCATCTCCGCCAATTCGAGCAACAGAGCTACCGGAATGAAAATAACCTTTGAAGCGTTTTGCCAGTTCTATCAACAGTTCATCGCCGCTACCGTGGCCAAATGTGTCATTTACAGCCTTAAAACCATCAAGATCGATAAAAAGCAGCATAAACGGCTTAGATTGATGTCTCCCCTGACTTATTTTTTCCGAAAGCTGATGCTCAAAAAAGGAACGGTTAAATAACCCGGTGAGCAAATCATGATTTGCTCGATACAGAACTTGATCGATAAGCTCAACTCTACGAATCGCGTTGTACAGCTGCGAACCTAGATGTTTAAGCAGGTTAATATCATGCGCTGTGAAATCACCGGCGCCGCGCTCGCGCTGAATTACCAGGCAACCATAAGGTTCATTCGCCTGAGCTAAAGGTACAACAACAGTTGCGCCACGTTTTAACAAGCGTCTCAGTTTGTGTATTTCATCGGTCTCTCGTGGGTCATCATAGTTTTCAGGCACTGTGGCCAATTCCAGGTTATCCATACACCATTGACACACACTCTGACGCAGAGTGTCACTATCTATTTCTTCCACTGCACACGCTTTTCCGTCTATGAGTTCCCAAGCCGACATACTCTTGAATCGTTGATCTTTGTACTCAAGAACATGCACTTTCACAGCATCAAACGCAGAGATACAATTAATGCAGGCTTTATCAAGCAAAACTTGAAGATCATCTGCGGAATCCAGTTTTTGCCCTACACTGGTAACCGCTTCAGTTCGCCTTATTTCCTCCTGATTTTTTTTGCTCAGCAGCATATGCTCTAGTACGACAACCGATAGTTGTGCGTACTTGGTTATAATCGGTAAATCGTCTCGGATATTGGGGTAGTAATTCTTATAAGCAACGCCCATCACCCCTTGTACTTCCCCGTTGACTAAAAGCGGGATACCGCATGCTTGTTTCGTTTCAGAAACAGCAGCCAGCCGATGTTCATCTTGCTGGTAGTCTACCGCCACATAGAGTTTTTTACTCTTCCACGCCGTTCCAGCAACACCCTGACCTTTGCGATGTTTAATGATATTGAGTCTCGCCATCGGGCCTGCACTAGCCACGGTTTCCAGGTACCCTGTGTTGTTATTAACCTGAGATAAATAACAATAGTCGGCGCCCGTCACTTTTCTCAACCCCATGGTCACATTATTGAAAATTGAAATCAGATCTGGTTGGTTTACCATACCTTCCATAATCTTGGTTAACGAATCGAGATCGTGTTCAATTCTGCTTTGTTTGGTTATATCTTCAGACTGAACCAGTAACTGACTTACTTCACCCACTGAATTGCATAGAGGTGTTCTAGTTGTGCGCATTAGACGTGCTTGATTGGGACTATATTGCGTTGAACTTTCGTAAACCGTGACAGACTTTCCGCCACGTACAGCATCGTTATCGAGCTTCCACGTACCGCGAAAGTTATCTGATTTATTTCCCAGAACAAATTCAGGTGATATGCCCATTTCCAGGTCATCCTTACCCAGCACATCGCGCTCAGTTAGCCCGCTGAATTTTAGAAATACACTGTTAACAAAAAGAAATCGATGATCAAGCGACTTAATTGTCACAGCGCCTTTAGCGTTATTGGCTATAACCTGAATGACATTACTCCAGTCAATAGAGTCTACGCTATGCTGGCCTGCTATCGGCGCGCTATTGCTTAGAACGAAATTTGGCGTCAACGCCTCCAGTTGTTGGTTAATTACGATTAACTCATCAGCTCCAGCTTCCAATACTTGTTTGCCGACATCGTCCTGTTGCTCAATCGATAATTTGTCGGTATTCGCAACCGATTTAACTATCACTATATGCAGATACTCGTGCACAGCTCTGGCATGGCTGACAAGCTGTACAAGTTCATCCGGCGACCAACTCATATCGAAAGTCATCAGCGCCGCTTTCTCTGGTTGAGCTGAAATTTGCGCTATGTAGTCAACTGCATCCTCAAATATCGAAGGGTAATAGACCAAATGGCACATCGCAGTGTCGGTAAGATACGATGGCAATACATGGGCACACGCACGCAATGATTCAGGCAAGTGCGATACAGTGCACTTGTGAAGCGCTTCTTGTTCTGGTTTATCCGCAGAGCTCATTCGTTGCCTGGTCCACTATAACGTTGCCAAGCCGCCAAGGCTTACAACAGGCTTTTTGTTTCTCATTTTGTCTAAAATAGCGTGTCTAAAATAGCGTGTCTAAAGATAGCCAATATCTGAAATCGACTTTGCTCCTGCATAGATCGGCAGAAGGCGACTTTACAAAACAGTTACATGCCACTCGGATCTTTTTACCAGATCACGTAACAGCGCAAATGCCATGATTTTTAAAGAGCGAGTAACCCACTTCTTGTGTGAACAACACATAAGTGCGAACAATAGAGTGTTACATTGATCAGGAGCTTTTTTAGCTAACTCCGTCGAGCTACGGCTGCAAGCCAGTAATCATGTGAGCGACCTAAGTTGGAACGAGCATTAGTAGCTTGTGTTAGTAGCGTGTACCAGATGGCTTCTCTGCACCGGCGTAAAGAATTTTTCTGCGTACCTCAGCATCTTTTTTACATCGCTCAAAATCGGATTGAAGCAAACGCCCATGAGGCGTGTCGGCTATATCGTAATGCCCGAATTCATCTGTACCATGCACGTGGGAAACCAGCGGCTTCTCGCCACCAGCTTGCTTTACAGAGGCTTTGATAAAACGAATTGCCGGTGCAGTGCGACGTTTGTCGGTATGATTCGGCCCCGATGAATGAAACAGATGCCCATGATGAAAAGAGGCTTGCCCAGGACGCAGTTCAACCGGGATACCTTCCCCCTCAGCCACATCCACCGTTATTTCTTGTCCACGGCTGAGTAGATTGTTCTCGGCAAAGGTGTCTTTGTGAGGAACTGCTTTTTCCTTATGGCTGCCGGGTACAAAGTACATGCATCCGCTGGCTTGTGTCACAGGTGATAGCGCCACCCACACAGTGACTTCATCATCGGTGTCCAGCCCCCAGTACGTGAGGTCTTGATGCCAACTGACTATTTTTTCACTGCGCGCAGACTTGTCGAAAATACTTGCACTCCAAACCATTAAGTCAGGGCCAAGAATGCGAGTAACGTGATCAAGAATAATAGGATTGCGGGTTAACTTATCAAAAGATGGCAGTACACGATCGGGATAGGCTTTGAGAATCGATAGTTTTTCTTCATCACCCGCCAATTCTTGTTCGGCAGCTTCAAGATCGTCAAGGAGCTCTTTGGCCTCTGCCTCGCTCAACACATCTACCGGGAATAGAAACCCTTGCTCACGATACAGCGACGCTACCGACTGCTTCGATGCATCAGAATTCATTTGATAATTTGAGGTCATACTCATGCCCTGTTAGCCACTGCGGTGTGTTATCCGGCCATATTGTCACCGCAGAACTCATCCTGCAGTTTCTAACGTGATAAGAACACAACTCGACGTAAAAATAAAGCTAACAACAGCGCAATAAGAAGCAGTGCGCACACGATGGATTTCGAAATCAACCCCATTGTGCCGTCGATCATCATGGCATGCAAGACAGTGCCGATCACAGTAAGCGCGGCCAACAAGCGATGACTGAGCCGCCAAGCAGGCGCTCGCAAACGGATTCGACGACGCAGTAAAACGAAGCCTGCCGTGAGCAAAAGACTCCACATTGCGATAACGCCCCAAATGGAAAACGGCGTAGCAGATCTGAACAGCAGTGCGTCAATGACATCGGGTGGACTGGTTATCCAGAGTCCGACCACATGCAAGAGAACAAGCACGATTAGTGCAAATCCAATTGCAAGATGCGCATCGCGGTTACGAACAGAGGATAGAGACGGCAGCAGTCCAAGCACGAACAGCGGCTGCAGGAGCATCAAAGACAACGCCATCGCACCGGTGAATCCAGCAACGATATACACGGGTTGCCGCCATTCAAGCAGCGGACTGTTCGCAGCAACGACCAACGGCACTATACAGACCAGTAGAACAATAGCCCAGATAGAGCTTGCTCGCAGCCAAGTTGACTGCTTCATGCTTTGTGGTTACCCCAGCCCCAGAGTATGGTGTCAGCCGTGTCAGCCAATTTTTTGGTCACTGCAAACAAAACGTAGCCTTCACTGTGTGTCGATTGTTTGTGCTCTGTCGATGGTACAAGCAAGGCGATTGATTTCTATTACTACGCAGGTGTTAGCACAAAGTGCGCACTCAGCGTTTTATCCTTGGGACTAGACATTACAGGTCGCAGGAACACGGTTTTAAATTCCTCGCTATCGTAGGCAAGATGCCCATGTGCCTGACCAAAGGCCGGCACAATTTGCGGCATCTCCAGTTTAAATTCACCGTTTTCATCCGTTAATGTAGCACCATGGCTGCGTTGATCGCGCTCGTGGCCTTCTGTGGTATGTGCCCAAATTTGAATACGCTGATTTGCCAGCGGAGCCCCATCACCCGCGCGACGAACTGTACCGGTCATCCAGAACCCACCGCCGCCTATTCGCTCAACCACAGGCGCATCGGGTAAGTAATTGTTCGACCCGCCACGCATTGATCGAGTTGGCGCTATATTCGCCGAGTAAGCTGGGTTAGTCATGCCTGCGGCTAAGGCTGCACCCGAGGTGGCAAGAAAACGCCGACGCGTAAATTGAAAATCGCTCATTTGTTGCTCCTTTACTCTTTATACGTTGCTAAACATTATATGGTCTGAAGGTTGGAACAAAAAGTTCCGGAAAATGGTTGCTAAGTTACTGATTTGACATTGAACAGGGACAAAACCTGAAATAGCGACACGGTTATATCAACGCTAATTCCTGCTCTAACCAACCTATTAATGTATTTAACGCATGCGTCGGTTCACTTCCTGCTCTGGTCGCAAGCCAGTAAGCATGATCGGTTTCGAGTTGGCTACCTCCCAGGTGGCATAGCTCGCCACTTTGCAAACTGTCAGTAACCAAAAAGGCAGGCACAAGCGCCACGCCTAAATCTGCGATAGCAGCGGCAATCGCAAGATAAAAGTCCTGAAAGCCGAAGCCTGCGGCGATACTTTGCGGTTTCGATCGCTCAATTTCATTATCAACACACCAACGCTCCCACAGATCGGCGCGTGAATTAGTATGTATCAAGGGTAGATTCAGTATGTCAGAAAGCGAACTACCGCTGTACCGACTTGCAACCGTCGGGCTGCCGACCGGAATAATGATTTCATCAAACAATCGATGCCAACTTGGCGGGGCCAACGTCAACGACATTGGTACTACAGCAGCATCCAGGTCGCTGGTAAAAAAATCAGGGCAAACATCAGAGATGGATAGATCAACAACAATACCTGCGTTCTGTGACTGAAAATCCGATAAACGAGGCGCGAGCCACTTCACGGATATACTCGCCGGCGCTGAGATCTTTAACACGCTTACACCTTGGGCCAAGGTTTGCGCATCCATTGATGCGCGGCGTATTTCACTGAGCGCAGGGCCAATTCGCTCATAAAATTTCAGACCCGCAGGCGTCAGACCAATACCCGATTTTCCTCTTGTCATCAATTCACAGTTCAGGAAGCGCTCCAGATTGCTCATGTGCTTACTAACAGCACTGTGACTGATGCACAATTCTCTTGATGCAGAACTTAGAGAACCAGTCTTAACGACGACATCAAACACCCGCACGGCATTGAGTGGTGGTAACGACTGCAGCATGATCTATAACTTAAAGTGACGGACTGTTGAGTTTTTACTACTTTTCGAGCCGGTGATAAAGCGCTAATTTATGAAGATCGACCATTCAGAAGCAAAACGGTGACTAATATGCAGCGAATCTCTCCGAAAGTCAGCTTAACGCCTGCGGTTACCTTGTCCCCGACACTGGCTGCCGATGCGCTGGTGAATCAATTGCGCGATGAAGGTCGCGAGATCTACCATATGGGCTTCGGGCAAGCGCCCTTTCCCGCACCATCAAGACTCATCACCGCAGTAAGAGAGCATGCTCATGAAAAAGCCTATTTGCCCGTCGCTGGCCTACCCGAGCTAAGAACGGCTGTTGCGAAGCATCAACATCGGTTGCTTGGTACAGATGTCGATGGAGTCGATGTACTGGTGGCCCCGGGCAGCAAACTAATTATCTACGCACTTCAAATGACCGTAGCCGGTGATCTGTTGTTACCCACTCCTTCATGGGTCAGTTACGCACCTCAGGCAGCCATGCTCGGCCAGAATGTTATTCCGGTTTCAGCCAGTTTGTCACAGAACGGATTTTCACTCTCCGCAAACGAACTTGAACAAACCATTTTACGCTCTCGCAAAGCCGGTCAGAATCCGACAAAGCTGTTAATAAACTACCCCAGTAATCCGACCGGTCTGACCATACCTGTCGATTGCATGCAAGAGATTGCACAGGTTTGTATTAAACACAACATCTGTATTATCGCAGATGAGATTTACGGGCGACTCACGTTTAACGGTGGTTATCGATCGATTTCAGAGTTTGCACCCGATCATACCGTGGTAACTACCGGGCTTTCAAAACATCTATCACTGGGTGGTTGGCGCTTGGGCGTGGGTATAATCCCAAAAGCTATAGAAGGTTTATTCGATGCCTTGTCGGGGGTTGCCAGTGAAACCTGGTCGTGTGTTGCAGCACCGATACAAATTGCGGCAATTGATGCCTATGCCGGACACGACGATATCGAAACGTTTATTACCGATAGCACGGCCATACACACCGCCGTGACCCAATTTGTTGCAGGTGAACTAAGACGTTCAGGTATTGCTTGCTTTGATGCGCAAGGCGGCTTTTATGTATGGCCGGATTTTAATGCACTCGCTGCGAATGCAAAGAACAACCAACCAGTGACCTCTGAAGATTTAGCCAAACAGCTAATCACGCAGGAAGGCATCGTTGTTCTACCCGGCACCGCATTCGGTGAAGCACCCAACCAGTTGCTATTGCGGCTCTCTACCTGCGATTACGATGGCGCGGAGGCACTTGATTATTATCGTGCGCATAAAAATGAATTCGATATTAGCCATGTTTCGCAGTTTGCGCCGCGCGTATCAAATGCAACCCAAGGGTTTAAAGCGTTGGTTGAAAACTGGCAGTAACTGACCGTAATCACTCTTGGCTTATCCGCTTATTAGCTCTGCTGCGTTTTTCCCTCCAGGCCATCAGCTGCAGCACCGCCACCCGGAATTTTCATCTCAAACACATTATCTACCACGCAGTAATCATAATAACCGAGTCGCGCAATCGGCTTAATTCGAGGGATATCAATTTTCCCATCGCTGGTAAGCGCATCGTCGTTTACATGAATTCTAACCACTTCACCAAACACGACATCGACATTACCGACATTGCTGTTCCCCTTCAAGCGCTGAGTAGAAAGATACTGACATTCGAAGTGACACGGCGATTCAGCCACGCGCAAACCGGGTGCATCGATACAAGGTATACCGGTAATACCGGCTTCAGCAAATTCGTCAACCTCAGGAGTGAACGCCTGAGCTGAACGGTTAACAGCGTCGCGTAATTCCCACGTTGCCATATTCCAGACAAACCAGCCGGTTTCTTCCGCATTGATCACCGTATCTTTTTTGCGACCATCGGGGTACCCATTGGCGGCAAACATGACCATAGGAGGGTCGAACGTTAAGTTTTGCCACTGACTGTATGGCGCTATATTGTTAACACCCAGAGTTGAAACCGTCGATAACCAACCAATGGGACGCGGGACTGTGCAGCTTTTAAATGGATCGTATTGAACCGGCCGCTCATCGTGCCGAGGATCGTAGTGCATGAACACTCCTTAACAGGCGTTAGAATGCAGAGTACTGGAAAACGTTGATAAACGCAGCCTTGTTGATTTAGGCTCTTAGGGCGTCTGACAAACACGTCGCCACAGTATAGTATTAAGCTTTAAACGCCTGCCGATTTTTCCAGACTACTTTTTCCAAACACCATCGCACTGACAAAAATGCTTGAAATACTAGGACTCACAGCGCCGTTGTTTGGTCTTATCGCATTGGGCTACATCAGTGGCAGATTACGCAGAATTCCAGTCGACGGGCTTGCCTG
Source organism: uncultured Granulosicoccaceae bacterium (assembly GCA_937922945.1). Lineage (GTDB taxonomy): Bacteria > Pseudomonadota > Gammaproteobacteria > Granulosicoccales > Granulosicoccaceae > Granulosicoccus. The sequence goes on along the minus strand of CAKZUP010000048.1, from coordinate 947 downwards.
GTTAAACTTTTTCATCGTTTATATTTCACTACCAGCCCTGTTTTTTCTGCTGCTCTCCAGAACACCGTTCGAACAGTTCAACAACGCAGCGTTTCTAACGACAACGACCTTTGTTGCCTTTGCCATTTTTATGCTGTGTTTCCTGATTGCCAGGGTTGTTCGGCGCGCAACCATAAAGGTCAGTGCCATTCAGGGTTTTTGTGGCGCTTATGGCAATATCGGCTATTTGGGGCCACCGGTTGCAATAGCCGCATTCGGCCCTGAGGCCGCGGTACCTGTCGCGTTGATATTCTGTTTGGACAACACCATGCATTTCACGCTCGCCCCGATGCTCATGTCGTTCGGTGGCGATGACAAACCCAACAAACGTCGTCTACTGTTCGAAATTCTGAAGAAAATTGTCACCCACCCCTTCATTCTGGCAACCATTGCCGGCATGTTGGGTGCGTGGTTTCAATATGTGCCGCCAACGCCGGTTGAAAGCATACTCACCATGTTATCCGGAGCAGCAGCACCTTGCGCGCTGTTTGCAATGGGTGTTACCGCAGCATTAAGACCACTAAAGCGAATACCCATAGAGTTAACCTATCTGGTTCCGATCAAACTTGTCGTTTACCCGGCGCTGATGTATGTGCTGGTAACTACGTTCACCGATGTACCCGACTACTGGTTGTATTCCGCGGTTCTATTAGCATCATTGCCATCTGCAACAAATGTATTTGTGTTGGCACAACAGTATGATGTCTGGGTGGAGCGCGCGCTCAGTATGGTGGTTATCTCTACGCTAATCTCCACGGTCACGATTACGGTGGTTATCTACTTAGCAAAGGTATCTGGTTAAGCTAGAACGATTATTTCGCTTAACCGGATTTGGCTGAACGTTATTGGTCTGAACACTTTTCTGAGGAGCTTTGTTCTGCAGAGCTTTGTTCGGCTAAATAAAGTAG
>CAKZUP010000047.1 GCA_937922945.1 uncultured Granulosicoccaceae bacterium | reverse complement strand
AGCAGTAGCCCGGGTACAAAGCCTGCCAGATAAAGCTCAGGTACCGACGTATCGGTTAATAGGCCATATAAAATTAAATTGATCGAAGGCGGTATGAGTATGCCCAAGGTGCCGCCTGCGGCGACGGTACCGAGAAACAGTTTTTCGTTATAACCGCGTTTTTCAATTTGAGGTAATGCGACGGTACCAATTGTTGCCGCAGTAGCAACCGAAGAACCAGAGGTTGCGGCAAACAAAGCACAAGAACCCACGTTGGAATGCATGATTCCACCGGGTAACCAACCCAACCATTTTGCAATGCCTTCATACATGCGCTCGGCTATACCTGCGCGCAACAGAATTTCACCGAGTAAAACAAACATGGGGATTGCAACCAATAGAAAATCGGTGCCGGTTTGCCACACCATATCGCCCAATGCCCTGTGCAGCGGCATAGGACTTTCTGTGTGCTGCAATATCAGCGCTAGCCAGCCCAATGATGCCGCAATGGGCACCGCAGAAAGGACCAGTATTAGCAGTATTGAAAAAGGCTTTAACAACATCAGACTGACTCGTCCTGAATTTGCTCATCGATTGTCTTGGTACCAATCAATCTATCTGCCTCTCTTGATTGACCTTTAAACAGACAAAGCAATGCTGCGATGAACACCAGAACACAGGAAAAAAGAAAAAATAACCAACCGGCCAACCACGGCACTTGCGGCAAAGCCAATGGTGTGCGCATGGGCGTAATTGATCGTGAACCGTGCTGGAGCGTATCGGCTACAAGACCCCAGGATGTATAACAAATAACACCGACAAACCCTGCAAGCAAAATTATGCCAACCAGATTTGCCACTATTTTCAGCCAGCCGGGAAACAGATTATGCAGCGCATCAACGCGAATATGAGCTCGCTCGAATAGTGTGTACGCCATGCCGAAGCTTGTGGCCACACCAAACGCGTAGCCGGACAATTCATCGGCACCGGACATACTGATGTTAAAGATCTTTCTTAGCAGCACTTCTACCGTGACCAGAATCGCTGATAGCAGGATAAGAGAGCCGCCAACCCAGACCAGCCATCGACTGAATTTTTCAGTTAGTTGTAATAAATTCTGCACAAGATAGTCCCGCAGTTTATCGAGCTAGATTAGTGAGTTCGGTTTAGGAATCAATACGGTCTTAACGCACGGCAACAAAGCAAAAGATCGAACGGGCGATTACTATCGTAACCGCCCGCGCAGGATAATTACTTTGCTTCAAGACCCAACAAAGGGCCAACGGTTTTATTCCAGTTTGCAGCACACTCTTCACCACATCGGGCTGCCCACTTCGCCAGTACATGATTATTCGCGATGTCTTGCAACGCTTGCTGATCTGCATCTGAAGGTTCAACAAGGGTCATGGAGCCCTTTTCGCCAATGCTACATTCGCCACCGGTAATACAGGCAATAGCGACTTCGTCTTCGGTCGCCGTTTCTGTCCACATACGCTCGTTTAACGCTGCTATTTCAGTTTCCAGAATGGACTTCTGATTGTCGGACAAGCTATTCCATTTATCCATGTTCATTGCACCAAAGGCTAAACCCCAACCAACGCGCAGTGTGTATGCATGGGTTGCAACCTGTTGCCAGTTGGCTTTATAAGCCGACATTGTTCCTGTAATAGCGCAATCGACTACACCTTTTTCCAGTGCAGGAATAACTTCCGCAAATGGAACCGTAACCGAAACACCACCAGCTCCTTCTACAAAATCGCCCAGTGACGTTGAGTAAACACGAATTTTTTTACCTTCCAAATCCTGAATACCCGCTACCGCGCCGTTACACCACAGTGTTTGACTGGGAAACGGATACAGCATGAGTAGCTTTGCGTTGTATATGGATTCAAAGTTTTCAGCCATCGTTGGAAAATAGGCTTCTGCCACTTTTCTTTCAGTCTCTATATCTTGTGTAAGTGAAGAAAGATCAGCGCCTTCGAAAATCGCATTTTCAGCGGCAACATAACCTGGTAGCCCGAATGCAAAATCAAAAACCCCGTTTTTAACCAGGCGCATTATTTCAAAGCCTTTCAAACCCAGCTCTGTTTGTGGTTTGATATCACCAATGATGGAACCACCACTGGCTTCGTTTATCAGGGTATTCCAGAACGGCCCTTCGTGTTTGGAATAGTTTGTCAGATTCCCCCATGTACCCACGGCTTTGATCACTGCAGGAGTATCGGCCGCAAGAAGCGGTGCACTGACGAGTGTAACGGCGCTTGCTAAAAGCAAACTTCCAAGTTGTTTTCTCATGGGTTTTCTCATGGGTTTTCTCCGGTTGATAGTAATGCGAACAGGTGTTGTTGGAATTTATACAAATGGAACTTCGGCTTGCTCATCGACATCGGTGATCAACATGAACCCGGGTCGGTGTGTAATGCACAGCGGTAACGCTGCTTTTAAAATGGCGTTTTGCGGCGTAACACCGCAGGCCCAGAAAACTGGCACGTCGTCTTTTACCGGTGGTGGGGCATCTCCCCACTCCGGTTGATACAAATCTTGAATACCGATGGTATTCGGGTCACCAATAAACACTGGCGCCCCGTGCGCTAAAGGGTAACGTCGGGAAATTTCTGTTGCTTCCTCTACGCGGCTGGCGGGTATGGCTCGCATGGTAACGACCGTCTCACCACCGAACGGCCCGGCTTGTCGAGTCATGATGTTTGATCGGTACATTGGCACGGTTTTCTTCGCTTCAAAATGCCAAAGCTTTATTCCGGCACGCACCAGCGCATGCTCGAAAGTGAAAGAGCAGCCCAATGCGAAAACAACAAAATCGTCTTGCCAAAGATCGGAGATATCGGTAACCGTATCGCTCAAGGCACCATTGCGATAAATGTTGTAGGCCGGCACATCGGTTCGAATATCAATCGACGCACCCAACGTTGATAATGCCGAACTACCGGTATCCGACACCCCGACCAATGGACACGGCTTGGGGTTGCGTTGGCAAAAGCGCATGAAGTCCAACGCATAGTCTTTGCTCAAAATGGCCAGGTTGGCCTGCAAGTACCCATCGGCCAGCCCTGCCGTTTGCCCTTGGTAGCTGCCACTGCGGATAGCACTGCGTAAATCCGTCACAGAACTGGTTTGCAATTGTGCGTAAAGAGACTGGGTCATCGCTTCTAATCGGTCATTTACAATGTGCACAGCTTGTGTGAATCGAGCGATAACGTCCAATCGTATTTTTCTCTAACATGTGATAACTTATTTTTATCACCTGTTGTCGGAAACTGATCATGCAGATCAACGCAGAACAGCTCAGTACCTTTCTCGTGGTTGCTCGCGAGGGAGGGATTCGGCGCGCGTCTGAGAAAATTCACATAACCCAACCGGCGGTAACCGCCAGAATCCGTAACCTGGAAAAGCACCTCAACACAACGTTGTTCGAGCGAGTACCTGCGGGCATGAGGCTCACCAAAAGAGGCGAAGCACTAATAAAGTATGCCGAACAATATTTACAGCTTGGCGAATTGATTCAACGCGATGTGGTTGACACCAGTAGCAGCGAATTGCGTTTAAGGCTCGGTGTATCAGAAACCATTGTGCAAAGCTGGCTACCTGAATTTGTGTACCGCTTAAGAGATATTTACCACAAGCTCGAAATCGAAATTTCCGTGGATATCTCGGTTAACTTACGTCAGTCATTGCTCGATCGCTCACTCGATCTCGCGATTCTTATGGGGCCGGTGTCTGAGTTTTCAGTTAACAATATCGCTCTGCCCGAATTTCCGCTTCATTGGTATTGCGCAGCAAATGCAAAGCTTGATGATGATCTGGAGCAACTGTTCAAGAACAATCCGGTTGTGACTTATGCCCGACACACACGACCGTTCAGAGAACTAAAAAACGAGTTGTTTTCCATGTACGGAACAGGTATTGCGTTTTTTCCATCGTCGTCCCTTTCCGCTGGTATCCGCATGGTTGCGGCAGGTCTTGGTATTGCTGCACTACCGGAAGCACCAGCCAGGGAGTACATCGCAAACGGTATGGTGCGAGAGTTCGACCCCGGTTGGGTGCCATCGCCTTTGCAATTTTCAGCATCCTATATTGGCGAACCCCATAGCTATTTATTGGAAACAGCAGCAACGCTTGCAAGAGAAACAGCGCTAGAGCATTCCAATTAAATTTGGTACGCGCACAAAAAAGCCGGGACTCGCCCGGCTTTTGTTCAACTTTATACGTTCAACCTTATATGTTCAAACGTTTCTATTCAGACGCGTTTGTTCAAACAGGTGTAATAGAACGATGCGCTAATGCAAGCTCGGCGCACCATCATCAAGCGTGTCATCCTCTTCTTCATCATTCTCCGAAGACTCAGACTCGTTTGTTGTTTCAGAACCACCAGACATAGTGCCACCACCGGTAGCATTGTCGCCACCCCAATCAGCAGGCTCACCGACTTCTTCACGGCGCATCAGTCTGTCGATCTGACCACGATCGATGGTTTCATACTTCATTAGGGCTTCAGCCATTTTGTGCAGTATGTCGATGTGTTCTTCCAATATCTGCTTCGCACGAGCATAGTTGGTATCGATGATGGCGCGAATCTCCTCATCGATATCATTGATGGTTCCATCTGAATTCAACTTCTGTTGCGTTGCACCAGAGCTTCTACCCAAGAACACCTCACCTTCCGGCTCGCTGTATGCCAATGGTCCAAGCTTGTCGGAATAGCCCCACTGCGTAACCATGTCTCTGGCCATGTTGGTGGCTTGCTGAATATCACTTGCAGCACCATTGGTGATGTTATCTTCGCCAAAGATAAGGCCTTCAGCAATACGACCACCATAAGCAACCGAAATCCAGGATTCACATTCCATTTTGCTACGGCTGTGCTTGTCACCTTCAGGTAGAAACAGCGCCATACCCAATGCACGACCACGCGGAATAATCGTTACTTTATAAACCGGTGCATATTCAGGCAGCAAATAACCAACGATACAGTGACCGGCTTCGTGATAAGCGGTGTTGCGCTTTTCTTTCTCACTCATCACCATGGACTTACGCTCAGCACCCATGATGATTTTATCTTTGGCCTTTTCCATGTGGGTCATGTCCACATACTTGGCATCTTCTCTGGCCGCAAACAGCGCAGCTTCATTCACAAGGTTTGCCAAATCGGCACCAGAACAACCGGGGGTTCCACGCGCAAGTAAATCGGCGCGAACACCATCTGCCAAAGGCACCTTCTTCATGTGTACGCGCAGTATCTGCTCTCGACCACGAACATCGGGAAGTGGCACAACCACTTGTCTGTCAAATCGACCTGGGCGCAATAACGCCGGATCGAGAACGTCAGGACGGTTGGTTGCAGCAATAACAATGACACCATCGTTACCATCGAAGCCATCCATTTCTACCAGCAATTGGTTCAGGGTTTGTTCGCGTTCGTCGTGACCACCACCAAGACCCGCACCACGATGTCGACCTACCGCATCGATTTCATCGATAAAGATGATGCAAGGTGAATGCTTCTTGGCTTGTTCGAACATATCACGCACACGTGATGCACCCACACCGACAAACATCTCAACAAAGTCAGAACCTGAAATGGTAAAAAACGGCACTTTTGCTTCACCGGCAATAGCACGCGCAAGCAGGGTTTTACCCGTACCAGGCGGGCCAACCATCAGGATACCGCGCGGAATTTTTCCACCCAGTTTCTGAAATTTGCCAGGGTCTTGCAGGAACTCTACAAGTTCGCCGGTTTCTTCTTTGGCTTCTTCTGCACCCGCAACGTCGGCAAACGTGACTTTGACTTGATCTTCGTTTAACAAGCGCGCCTTACTCTTACCGAACGACATGGCACCACGGCCACCACCGCCGCCCTGCATTTGGCGCATAAAGAATATCCACAAACCAATGAGGAAGAAGAACGGGAACCAGCTGATAAAAATATTGAGCAGGAAGCTTGGGTTTTCTGGAGCCGAGCGTTGAAAATCGATACCTGACTTATCAAGCTCACCAATTAGCGAACTGTTGTCGGTTTCAGGGCTGTACGTAGTGAAACGATCAGCACCGCGTTTACCGGTGATTTCCACACCGTCGAATTGCACGTTGCTTACCTGACCGGACTTAACACTACGCAGGAATTCTGAGTAAGGTATTGTGTTGCTCGGCTGCCGTTGACCACCGAGGTTGTTAAAGACAGTCATCAAGATGACGGCAATAACTACCCAGAGAAGCACATTTTTAATAAGGTCGTTCAAAAGCTAACTCCACGATAAAACGAGCACAGGTGCTGCGTTTCGATTATTAGACCGGTTCCCTGTCCGGCACATACAACGAGCAGTAACGTTCCGATGTATCTCGGAACGGCATTGTTCGATTCCGCCGCCATAAGCGACTATGATATCAAGTTCCTTGCCACCACATAGACTTCACGACTCCGCGGTCGCGAGGCGGCGGGCTTGCGCAACTTCACAGATTTGAACCTGGTGCGCACGTCCTTTACATAAGCGTCGAACCCTTCTCCCTGAAAGACTTTAACGGCAAATTTGCCGTCTTCGTTCAATACGGCGCTTGCCATCTCCAGTGCGAGTTCTGCCAGCCCCATTGCACGGGCCTGATCACTGGACGCCACTCCAGAGATATTGGGCGCCATATCTGACAAAACAAGGTCAGCACCCGATTTTCCTATCGCAGCTTCGATCTGGTCTGCCACGTCATTCTCGGTGAAATCACCGTGTACAAACGTTACATTTGCCACTGAATCCATTCTCAAGATGTCGGATGCAACGACTTTACCCCGATCACCGACTTTTTCAGCAATATATTGCGTCCATCCGCCCGGAGCAGCACCAAGCTCCAAAACTGTACCACCTCGAGCGATAAGCTGATCTTTTTTATCCAACTCTATTAGTTTATAGACCGCGCGAGAGCGATAACCATCCTGTGCTGCCTGTTTCACATGCGGATCGGTTACATGCTCATTGAGCCACCGGTCACTACTTTTACTTTTACCTCGACTCACACTGCGCTCTGGCGGTTAAACTAAACGTCTGTTCGGAAGTACCAAGTGTAGGGCAACACGCCCCCCTTGGCACAATACCGCCGCTCTTTTTACGCCTTTGCAACCCAGACCGATCATATTGACCATGAGTTCTACTGAATTGTCGAAAAAACACCTCAAACACCTAAAATCGCTCGCTCACGGCCTCGACCCGGTAGTCAGAGTGGGTCAGCACGGATTCAGCGAGGCGGTGTTAAAAGAGCTGGAAATCGCCTTGGACCATCATGAACTAGTGAAAGTGAAAGTGGCGGCTGATGATCGTGATGCAAGGGAGCTGCTTTTGCAGCGCATGTGCAGCAAAACCACCGCACAACTGGTGCAAAGCATTGGCGGCGTGGCGGTGCTGTATCGCCAAAACCGGAAAAATCCGGTAATAGCCATGCCGTGAGCCATTAACTGCAACTGCGCTAACTGCAACCGCACGTTGTTTACTGGGCGTCGGACAGGAAAGACCAACCTGTCCGGCCTAGCTTGCGTCATCGGGTAAAAACACACTCACCCGCATACCATCCAAACGAGCCGATCGGCCAAATGTCAATTCGCCGCTATAGGTTTCGACGATATCCTGCACAATGGATAAACCCAGGCCGTGGCCTGACACCGACTCGTCAAGTCTGACGCCCCGCTCCACCAAGGAGCTGTATTCATCAGGCGAACAGCCCGGCCCGTCGTCTTCAACATCGAACAGAACACCGTTGGCTTGCCGAACATTGATCAGCACCACGCGGTTACACCACTTAACGGCATTGTCCAAAAGGTTACCAAACAGCTCAAGCATGTCTTGTCTGTCGAGCACCAACGACACGCCTGCACCGATACTCCAGCGCACATCGAACGCTTTGTGCGAATACTCTTGCTCCAGCAACCCGACCAACAATGGCAGTTCCGCCTCAAGATCGAATAATTGACCGGCAGCCCCCCGCCCAGCCAGGCGTGCGCGCTTCAATTCACTTTCAATCAGCTGTCTTATACGTTCTGCGTTTTGCTCAACGGATTCGCGTCGCTCTTGTTCTGAAAGTTCCTCTGTTTCAGTACTGCGCAACAAAAGATTCAATGGCCCTTTCAGGGAATGGGCAAGATTGCCAACTGAATTTCGGGATTGCCGTAAGCGTTGATCGAAGCGAAGTAAAAGTCGATTGAACTCTCGCACCAAGGGCAACACTTCGCTCGGCACATCCTCGGATAATGAAACTGCCCGACCATGTTCCAATCGATTCATGTCATTTCGTATTGCCTCAAGCTTTTGCACAGAACGACGAACAATTAAATGTTGTACGACAAGCAAACCAACCAGTAGCAGCAATGAGATAGCGGCAAAGTACCATTGAAAAATGTGCAGACGCGCCTGAATCGGAGAAATATCTTCACCAACGGCCACCGTAAACTGATGCCCCTGTTTGGAAAAACCGCCAACCCAAAACAGTAACGGCTCTTCAGCCCGCCCGATTAACTCAAGCTTACTTTTCTGGCCTGGAGCCAACGCATCGATATCGAAGCTCTGCTCCCATGCAGAGCGAGAAATGAATTCGTTGTCGGGTTCAACCAACACATGGAAGTATTTTCCGGAGGCCAGCTTGGTGTAAGCCGGATTGAGTTGTGCTTCGCGTAAGCGCGGCGAGTCGATGTCCAGTTCGGGAAATTCCATGGCAGACACCAGCACGTTCGCTTCAGCTTCTAATCGGCTATGAACAAAGCTGTGTGCCAGCAACTGGCTTGCCAGCGCACCGGTCCACCAGAAGATCAACATAAGTGCTAGTAAACTGACAACCAGTCCAATCTGTAAGCTGCGCTCTAGCGAATTCAAAACACTGGCACTGCGTGTTAGCTGGGATCGTTAAACACGTAGCCCTGACCTCTTTTCGTCAGGATCATTTGATTACCGATTTTTTCACGCAGGCGTCTTACATACACCTCTATTAGATTACTGTCTCTGTCTGAATCCTGATCGTAAACGTGATCGGACAAATTGGATTTAGACAAAATTTTTCCACGATTCAGCATCATGTAACGCAGCAGCCTGAATTCAGTGCCCGTGAGTTGATGGGTTTCCTGATCAGCCACAGCAACCTGCTGGCTGTCTTCGTCTAACTTTAACGTTTTGGTTTCAATGCTGTTGGTCGGGCTGCCATGACGACGATAGATCAGCGCTCTAATGCGCGCTATGAGTTCCTCAATATGGAAAGGCTTTCCAAGGTAATCATCGGCACCGGCTTTAAAACCGTCGACTCGTTCATACCAGGCATCTCTTGCGGTTAATACAATTACCGGTACGCGGTTACCACGTTCGCGCCAGCTTTTCAGTATTTCCATGCCCGGCTTTTGCGGTAAGCCTAAATCGAGCACGACTGCATCGTAGGGTTCCGAGTCGCCAAGGAACTCACCATCGACGCCGTTGTCAGCAACGTCAACAGCGAAACCCGCTTTTGCCAGATCGGTTCGCATATAACTTACCAGCTCAGGGTCATCTTCAATGAGCAAAAGACGCATAAGGTCAGATCAGGTGCACGGTCATGGCCGCAAGTATACCGATTCTAATCTGATTAGCACCCTATCTTAACCAGCCTGTCCAGAATGCAAGTCTTATCCCTTGCCGCGCCACGGTATGGTCTTGTCAATAACCCAACGCATAATCAAATCGAACATGAGACCCAGCAATCCAAGGATAATAATCGTTATCCAGATAATCTCGTAATCGGATTGTTTACGCGCAACATTCTCTACAAAACCAACTCCGGTCGTTCCGGCAAGCATTTCCGCTGCAACCAGTGTTCCCCAACACACACCAATTGAAATACGAATACCCGTCAGAATCTCGGGTAACGAATTAGGCAGAATAACGTTGCGTAGAATCTGCCAACGGGATGCACCCAATGAATGCGCCGCGTGAATTTTTGACAGCTGTGTACCCGTTGCACCCGTGCGCGCCGAGATAACCATAATGGCAAACGCGACCATGAACAGAAGGAATATTTTTCCGTCGTCCTGAATACCAAAAATAGTCAGTATCAGCGGTGCCCATGCAAGTGGCGGTACGGGACGATACAGTTCAATTAGCGGATCAAAAAAGCCTTTTGCCAGTCTTGATAATCCCATTAACAAGCCTAACGGTACGCCGAAGAGAATGCCCAGAAACAAACCGGTGATAACACGCATAATTGAATCCCATACGTGTCCGGTTGGTACAGGTACAGAAAACGACGGAAAGTTTCCGGTAGCAATGTTCAGCACTTTACTTTTCAGGTTTTCACCAATGGTGCCGTCGGCTTGATGCCGAGGGTACTCGCCCGGAACAAAATCGGCGATCCAGTCTGGAATAACAAAGCCTGCCATCTCCGCTACCGGTTTTTGCTTAATTGAAAGCAGCGGTATATTTTTAAAACCGATATCGGGATCGGCCAGGCGTAAAAATGTTGCCACAGTATCAGATGGTTTCGGCAACCATCGACCCGAGCCCTGTTCGCTACATGCCGTGTTGCCAGACAAGATCTTACCGCCTGGCATTGCTAGCGAATCTATCCAGTTCAGTGAGCCTTTTTGTGCAAGCTGAACGCTGTGCAGATTTGCCAGCGATTGTTCAACGGAGTCTAACGCTCCGGGCGGGAAAACAGCACCGTCATCGATTCGCTTAAGCATTTTATTGAGCTGCTTGCGAAAATCATCTACCGGTTTGTCTTCTTTTCCCAGCGCTTTTATAGCGCTTTCAAGTGATTCAACCTCTGCAAGAAAAGCAGGACTGGTATTACGCACGGCAACATAGTCGTCGGCAATCTGCGTAAGCTCGGGCGCGATTGATGCGAAAATTGCACCTCGCTCGGTAACCGGCGCATCGGGCACTTCAGGGCTGGCAGCGCCCCAACCGGCTTGCGTTTCCTGTGCCTCTTTCACAGCAGCTAAAGCGTCGCTGCTTAATTCAGCGGCATCGAGTTTGGCAGTTGCTGCATCAATACGTGCGGCAATGTCGTCGAGTGCAGCTTTTGTATCAGGGCTGAGACTTTCCGGTGTCGCAAGCGTCGTCTGTAGCACAGTCAAGCGCTCGACCAATGCACCTAATTCAGCCTTCTTCGCATCATCAAAAACATCACTCTGGGCACGCTTACGCAGTATTTCCAATTGCGTTGAATCGCGGTTCAGTAAATTGGTGCCACGCAGCAATCGCTCTTCAAACGGGAATGCCGAGCGCATGGGAATAACCGCACTTTCAACCTTCGCAACCTGACACAATTCGTTCGCGGCATTCGGAAAAAATGCGCGAGCAGCATCCCAGGAAAAATACAGCCACAACAACAGGACAGTAGCGACACCAGAAACTACCCAGTGATATCCCCCCATTGCTTTCATGGGGTTTCCAAAAACCAAGTCGGTGACTTCGGTTCTTGCTAGTCGTCGACCGTATATCGTGGCCCAAATGAGCGTGCAAATGAGCGCGATGAATAATGCCGCAATGAAAATACCGCGAGGACTTTGAAAAATGTCGCTCATGCTGTTTTCCCCATGATCTCTTCTTCCATATTCCAGATCATGCCGAGGATTTCCTCACGAACCCGACTAAATTCATCGTGCTTTTTTACGTCGCGTAAATCCTGGGTTAAACCCCACTCAGCAAAAGGTAGGTTATATTCTTTGTGCAACCGGCCAGGTCTTGGGGCCATAACGAACAATCGCTCGCCCAGCAGCAAAGCCTCTTCAACTGAGTGCGTGATAATCATGATGGTTTTGCCGGTTTCTTTCCAGATTTTGAGCACCAGCGATTGCATTTTTTCGCGGGTCAATGCATCCAACGCACCCAATGGCTCGTCCATCAGAATGACATCAGGGTCGTTAATTAAACAACGCGCCAATGCCACTCGTTGCTGCATACCACCAGATAGTTGGTAAGTCGGGGTATCGCCAAAACCTTGCAAGCCGACTATATCAAGCCACTCCTCCACCTTTCGTTGGTTTTCGGCTTTGGGTGACTTTTTCATGCGTAAACCAAAATCCACATTTTCGGCAACTGTCAGCCATTCAAACAACGCGCCTTGCTGGAAAACCATGCCCCGCTCGACACCGGGCCCATCAACTTCCGCACCATTGAGCTCCAACCGACCACCGGTTGGTCGTAAAAAACCCGCGATCAGGTTCAGAAGCGTGGTTTTTCCGCAACCGGAGGGGCCGAGAACCGATAAAAGCTCGCCTTCTTTCAGCGTAAAGCTGACATCTTTCAATGCATGCACCTGCTCACCGGACGGCATTGTAAACGTCATATCAATGTGCTCGGCAATAAGGTCGCTCATAAATGCTCCAAGTTAAGGCTGTTTATCTGTTCGGATTACCGCTGACTTTAAAATGACACTGGCCGTAGAGGGCCTTGTCTCATTAGGTTTCAACACGCAGTTCTGCTGTGACGCGCGCAAGTTTAACGTTTGTTGTGCATCACGCCAATTGGGCATTGCTCATATAAGAGACACAATTGGCGTTAAACGCATATTAGCGTCGTGGGGAGAGTAAATCGCCAACGTACGGCCTCCTCAAGGTGCAGATCGCGTTGCCACTTAGGGCCATAGCAAAAGAAATTACCAAGAATGCTGGCATTTTTCAGCCAATTCAGTACGATAGAGGTAAGCTCCAGTTGGAATGATGCTGCAGTTCCCATCAAAAATGGCTAAAAACTTAAAATTATTTTTCGACCGCGACGGTTCGCCCAAAGCCCGAGGGCCCAGCAGCGAAAAGCTTCTAATGGCATTCCTCGAATCAGACGTTCAAGGCAGCGATCATATCTGCCACGATTTAATGGATGACATCACCGCCATTGAAGACGAATCTGCCGATTCCCGTGAATTTATCGGTAATGCCCATTCCGTGGTAATAACCGCCGAAGGGGTAACCATCGAGTGCAACATCGACGATGTCGCACCCGAGGAAGGCAAAACCGACGACAAAAAATCGGAAGACACCGCACCAGATGGCGGTTCCGGAGATTCTGCCGGTGAAAACAAGACTGCAGCGCTCAACAATGAGCTTATCTATACAACCGGACTGAAACATTTCCGTGAGGTGTTGGAAGATTGGGAAGCGTTCATACTCAATGATCAGGACGATCTCGACGATGAGCTACCCGCTTAAGCCCGACACAAGATAATCCATATTGTCACCAGAGCGGTTTCGCATTAATCCCTCAACAGTTAAACAACAACGCAGCCAAAGCAGGCTTTGTCGCAGTTGTGCCGCTAACGAGCACTGTGGTTGGGGGCCACTTAGGCTGTGTTGAATTGCGACCAATACCCAGCTAGGCCGGGCTATGTCGTTTCCTGCGGAAGTGATACCATCTGTCCTAACTATCAAGGAAATAGACATGAACATTCTCGATCTGATTCTCTCCAACGACAACAAACCAGCGTTGGATGAACTATCTCGCAATTTCGGCCTGTCCGAGGAACAAACACGCAATGCCGTGGAAGGTTTGATCCCCGCGCTTTCTCGCGGTATAGAAAAAAATACCGGAAACGAACAAGGAATGGATGAATTGCTCGATGCGCTCAGAACAGGCAAGCACTCGAAGTACATGGAGCAGCCCAACACCTTAAGTCGCCCTGAAACCAGAGAAGATGGCAATGGAATACTGGGTCACTTGTTTGGCAACAAGCAAGTCAGTCGCGATGTAGCAGCACGCGTGTCGCAGCAGTCCGGTGTCAGCAGCGCGATACTGAAAAAAATGTTACCAGTGGTTGCTTCGCTTGTTATGGGCGCTATCAGTAAAAAGGTGATAGGTGGCAGTTCTGCGAGCCAAGTCAACCGAGCGAACTCGGGTGGCATCATTGGTATGTTGCTCGACAGCGATCGCGACGGTTCTATCTGGGACGACGTACTGGGCATGGCTGCGAAAACACTGCTTCGCTAAACCGAACTGCCAACCAGAGCTGTAACGACATTGAGGCTACAACCAACCATTCGACTCGCGAAGCGATCAGACATTGCGCTAATGGCGTCGCTATCGCGCCGTGAAATAGAACACGGGCTGCCCTGGTCATGGACGCCAACACGGATAAAACGTTTTCTGGCGCTGAGCAGCAGCAACGCCTATGTTGTCGACATCGATGGTCAGTTTGCGGGTTTCTCTATCTCAAGCCTGGGAGATGCCCGGGCACACCTGGTGCTGTTGGCGGTAGAACCAAAATGGCGAAAACAAGGTATCGGTAAAATCCTGCTCGATTGGCAGGTACAAGCAGCGCGAACTGCCGGGCTTACCGATATGTCGTTGGAAGTGCGCTCGATGAATAAAGTGGCACAGTTGTTTTACGCTGCGGCAGGATTCTCCCGCATCCGGTCGCTACCAAAATATTATTGCGGCATCGAAGACGCTGTGCGCTTTCGCATGCAACCCATACGCGAATCGCAATGGGCTATCCGTAGCAATTCAAGCAAAAGCGCCTCTCAGAGCAAAAAATTCTCTTAACAGTGTCCTTTTCCCGACTTTTACGCTTTTGGTCAGTTTAGCGTCAAAAAAATAAATGGTACCCTCTAGACACTGTTCCACTTACTTTTCCACTTGGGGTGATGCTAATCGTGACGCTTAAAACACTAATTCTTGATGCAGATCGTTGTACCAGCTGTTTACAATGCGAGATGGCCTGCTCTCTCGAACACGAAGGCCTCTTCGCACCAGCTTTCTCCAGAATAAAAGTCTTTGAATTCGAACATGGAAAACGCTCGGTTCCATACACCTGCACACAGTGCGAAGAAGCGTGGTGCATGCAGGTTTGCCCGACCAAGGCCATCACGATTAACCATGCGCTAGGCACTAAAGTGGTTGATGAAAGTCTGTGCGTTGGATGTAAGGTCTGCACTATGGCCTGCCCGTACGGCACCATTAATTACAATACTGTCTCCGGTAAAGTCACAAAATGCGATCTCTGCGATGGTGAGCCAAAGTGTGCTGAAGCTTGCCCAACCGATGCCATTACCTACGGAGTTGCGTCATGAGCTGGAACAAACGTGTTTTACGCGTCAATTTAACCGAGCGTACTTGCAAGGTTGAACCGTTAAATATGGAATGGGCTAACGACTATTTAGGTGGTCGTGGTTTGGGCACAAAATATTTAATGGAATGTATGGACCCGGCAGCCGATGCATTGTCTCCCGAGAACGCGCTTATCTTTGCTACCGGGCCGTTAACCGGCACCATGTGCTCAACCAGTGGCCGATATGCCGTGGTAACCAAGGGTCCGCTAACCAATGCCATAGCCGCTTCAAATTCCGGTGGCAAGTTCGGGGCTGAACTCAAGTTTGCAGGATACGATTTATTGATCGTGGAAGGCAAAGCGAGCTCACCGGTTTACCTGATGATCCAGGACGACGAAGTCTCGATAAACGATGCCGATGAATATTGGGGAACAACCGTTTGGCATACCGAAGAAACCATCAAAGAAAAACACAGTGACCCACAGATTAAAGTAGCGTCTATTGGCGTTGCCGGTGAACAAGGCGTACGTTACGCTTGCATTGTGAACGATCTTCATCGTGCGGCAGGTCGTTCGGGCGTTGGCGCAGTTATGGGTTCAAAAAACCTTAAAGCGGTTGCCGCTCGAGGGACGCGTGGCGTTGCTGTTGAAAATCCGAAAGCCTTTATGGAAGTCGTGAAGCATACGCACCAGTTACTGGAAGATAGCGCCGGACGAAAAGATTTAACCAAATACGGCACTAACGCCATGATCGATACCATGCATTCGTTTGGTGGTCTGCCTACTCGCAACTTCCAGGACGTTACGTTTCCGGGTTCTGAAAACATCAACCCCGAAGCCATGACCACGCCTAACGAAAACGGTCACACTAATCTCATTACCAACAAAGCGTGTTTCGGCTGCACCATCGGCTGCGGACGCATTGCACACATCGATAAAAACCACTTCTCCATAAAAGATCGCCAACAATATTGGCATGCATCCGGTGGTCTGGAATATGAAACCGCGTTTGCGTTTGGTCCGGTTATCGGTGTGGACGATATCGACGCCCTGACCTTCGCAGGCTATCTAATGAACGAACACGGCATGGATCCAATCTCATTTGGCGTAACCCTTGCCGCTGCCATGGAACTGTTCGAACTTGGCGTGATTACCACTGCAGAAACCGATGGGGTGCCATTGAACTTCGGTAATGCCGAAGCGCTAACCATCATGGCTGAGAAAACCGGCAAGCACGAAGGCTTCGGCAAAATGTTGGGTATGGGCTCCAAGCGCTTATGCGAACACTACGGCCGCCCCGAATTATCCATGTCGGTTAAAGGCCAGGAATTCGCCGGATACGATTCGCGAGCCTTACAAGGTATGGGCCTGGGCTATGCAACGAGTAATCGCGGTGCCTGTCATTTACGCCACGATGTTTTTTCAGAAGACATGGCCGATCAATCCGGTAATGGTAAAGCATGGCCTTGCAAAACTTCGCAAGATAAAACGGCCATGATCGATTCCACTGGCTTATGCCTGTTCACCACAGCGGCATGGGATACAAACGAATTTCAACAGCAAGTCAGTGTCGCCTGTGGTGGCCACTGGACCAGCGAGCGACTGATAGAAACCGGTGAACGTATCTGGAACCTTGAACGCCTGTTTAATCTGCGTTCTGGTTTGAGCAAAGCGGACGATACTCTGCCGCCACGACTGCTCGAAGTCCCTGCTCCGGCAGGCGTTGCAAAGGGTCGAGTTGCTGAATTGAGCACCATGCTGCCAGAGTACTATGCACTTCGCGGTTGGTCGCAGGAAGGTGTGCCACAACAAAGCACACTTGATCGTTTAGGCTTGGGTGAAAAACAACGAGACGTTGAAAGCGCATGACAACGACGGAGCGCTCGGGTAGCCAGAGCGTCGATGTGAAGCTCGGTGGTGCGTTAGTCGAATACGCACCTGCCGGTCAAACCGGTAGCAAACACGCGATCAATATCTCAGATTCCACCACGGTTCAGCAGGTGCTGGACCAACTAGGCGTTCCGGCCGAGCAACCCTTGATGATCATCCTGAACGATGCAATGGTTGCGCGACCCGACTACCAGAGCACTCTATTGTCTGATGGCGACGCGTTGGCGCTGATGCCCCCCATAAAAGCGGGCTGAATACAACACCAGCAGTAGCAGTACAAACCAGATTGTCAAAGCACCTGACTCAGTGTCATCTGAGACGGCGTCTGTGGTCTGACTGCCTGTATCACCAACGGTTGATGAAGCTGAATCTGTTGAACCCGCAGTATCTCCCTGCGTATCACTTCCATCACCGGTTGCAGAACCTGTGCTGCCAGCATCAGTTGTGGCTGAATCGTCTTCACCCTCTGTGGTTGAACCTTCTGTGGTGGTTGCCATTGTGGTCTCACCTTCAGTAACTGAACCCTCTGTCGTTGTTTCAACTACGGGCTCATTCACAACCAGTGAATCTGAATCGAAGTTGTTGCTGATGTTCGAGTCGTTCGCAGAAGTAACGCTTGCACTGAGTGTGTACACGCCAGCCTGCGCCGCGAGAAGGTCAATGTTTACCAATTCGCTACGCGCACTTTCAATGCTCTCAAAGTTACATTCCACCGATGCTTGAGCGGTACATACGGCAGGTAAGGTTGCACTGTTCACTTCAAGGCCCACAGGAACTTCCAACCGATAGCTAACCTCGTCTGCATTGATCGTCCCAAGGTTTGCCAAACGCGCCGACACACGCACCAACTGATTTAATTCATACTCATCAACATCGGTTTGCATACTGAGCTTCATATCCGTCGTGGTCTCTACCGGTGTTCCTTCTCCGATCACTTTGATAATGGACGCAGCAACATCATTCGCTGGGGAATGATCAATCTGCGCACTCACTAACCCTGCATCAATACGCAGATCGCCACCCACATTAGCCTGCATCGTAAATTCAAACGGGGCGTATTCATTGGGAGCCGTTGGGTGTAACTCATCTAAGTTACACACAAACTCATCGCCTTCCTGCGCACATCGGTTATCCATTTCCAGCATGGTCCATTCATCGGTACCAGTGGATAGTGTTAATACAATTTCTGTTGCAGTATCAAACTCATCCAGATTTTCGATATTGGCAGTCAGCTCAATGGTTTCACCCAGATCCACTTCCAGTGGATTAGGTACTTCTTCTTCCGGGTCGGCCCCGACGACTTCTGATTCCAGACGCACGCGTAAATCAACAAATTCATCTGCGCTTCCGATGCTGCCATCGCGACAACTCACGCCGGATATATTCACCGGTTCGCAAAGCCGAGTGTTACCAGAAAGATCTTTCATTAACACCAAGCGATCAATTTCAAAACCGTCTTCACGCGCGCTGATACTTACCGTGTGTTCACCAGCGGTATCAACATCCAGCCAGATCGATTTCTCAATACCGCAGCTACCGTTACCGCCGGCATCGCGTTGGGCACTGGACCACCACCATGCACGTCTGGAGGCGGTACAAAACTGCATACGCTGTCCTGAGGCAGGCCAGGTTCCGTCGATACCAATGTGTATTCCATTGTCTTCCGTGCCAGTGGAGTAAGCGCGAACGTGCACGTAATAGCGGCCAGGCTCGGGAAAGTCGACAACATAATCTGCATCCGGCCCTTGTCCACCTTGTCCCCAATAAGCCGTTGGTGGCCCGAACGTGTCGTCATGAGTGACCCGCATATCGGGTAGCAATTCCAGATAAGTCGAACCACTGGCTTGATCGGAATGATTTCCGTCCGGGTCGTTCTCACCGGTTGGCGTAGAAGGCGTTGTGGTTACCCAACGCTCATTTTTGGCTATGTGGTCTTCTGCCTCAAAACCAATATAGATGTACTCACTGGTTATCTCGGTTTGCGCTACAACTCCCGATGCGCCAACCAAGCCAAGCAGTAATACTGGCAAGGTACGCAACGACACAGTTAAGGACGAAAACAAATCCATGACACGGTTTCTCCGAATTGGCGAAGAACAAAAGCGTTCTTTATTGCCAGCGTATCGGCCAGATTTGCGTCAAATTCAGCGAAGAACCGGTGTAGGGCTTACGAAAACGTCATGAATGCAGCCACACACACGCCGTGTAAACGTGAGATGGTGCTCAAATGAAAACAAAGAAAAAAACTACTGTTTTTTTTGAAAAACCGAAAATTACTCCCTATAGTTTATTTACAGACGCTGAAATAAGACGCTAAACACAGTTCTAAAATCTGTGTGAATGCGCTGCATGTGAGACTGAGCAAGTTAAGACTGAAGATGAACCGAGGCTGAAATTAATCTTGGGCTGAGAGAGATTTTTGGCTGAGAGAGATTTTTCGCTGAGAAATGATTTTGGGGCTGAGATAGTATGAAAAACAACCTGATCAATGTAAGAAGAACACTGCACGAACTGCTGAAAGCATTGCCTGCCATAAAAGATAAAGGTAGCCAGGAAGCGGTTAAAAAGCACATGGCGCTCATTCGATTTTATCAAGAACGCTACGATGCGTTGACTGCGAGTAGCGCCCTACCTGCCTAGAAAAGCGGTCGCCTATAGAAAAGGCCGTTTGAAATACTAGCTAGCTTAATCTGCTGGTTTGCAGCCTCCTTGTTGCAGCGGCAATCCTGCTCACAGGCGGTTTTAGCTCATCTGCCACTCATCGCAGTGGGCCGCCTGTGTTGTGTAACAGTGCACATTTCCGTGACATAACGTCAAAACTACCCGAAAACACGTGAATTTTGCGCTTCGCCGCAATGCCGCTGCGTGGCGCTGGATTACAATTGCGAACTGGAGTTGGAACAAACATGTTCCTTGGACGGGTACACATGACAACATTTCAAGTACATTTTCTGATGCTGGGGCTAGGCATTTTGGCGTTCCTGCTACTCGCCGGTGTCTACACCAAAAGAACCATTCATCGCAAACGCAAACCATGGTTAAGCATATTTGCGGGCATGGCCATTGCGGCATCCCCGTTGAGCCGATTCTGGCGTGAACCGGGTCAAGGCATTGATCTACTGACGCAATCTTTACTTGTTTCAGCCATTTGTTTGCTGGCACTCCTCTTACTTGCCATGCTGCGAGGTCCTTTTCGCGCCCTTCGACGGGCTAACAAGCGCCGTCGTCTGGCCAAACGGGATAACCGCAGCCTCAACAACGGACTAACTCCGATCGTGATCGATGCGGAATCCCGAACCGCTGTACCGAGTGCGTCGAGTACCACAGCAGCAATGTCTATATCGGATGGCAACAGCGTCGATACGAACAGCACAGTCCCGGACGCTGATGCAAAGATCCCGGTGGCCAGCAAGAGCAATGTGCCGATGTTCGATGCCAAGACTTACAACGACCCACTACGTTCATCGTACAGCTCGACAGAACCCAATGGCTCTACTCAAGTAACGCAGGACAAGAGCAAATCCACCGAATTTACCGACGCAACGCTTACGGATTCCAAACACAACGGAACACAAACCAGCGCAGATCAAGCAAACACCGCAACACAGAGCGTACCTGAAATCGAATCGGTATTACCGAGCAAATCAAACGGCATCGGGACTGCACAGCTGGATAAAGAAATCAGCGACTCAAACGCAGCCAATGATAAATCCTCCGAAGAGCGACATACTACCGTCGACACAAGCGTTAGTGATAACGCAGGCAGCCATAAAACAGCCGATAAACAGGATGTTAACGAAACTGACGATGTCCAGAACACTGTTAACGATAGAACGCCTATCGAACTAGCAGGCGATGATGAATTAGTTACACCCGTTAGTCATTCACTATTGGCTGACGAGGCACTCTCCACCCCAACACTGCCAAACGATAATGACGGTCTGGATTTATCGGAAACAGAGCAACTTTTCGCTGAAATAAGGTCACAGCGCGATGAATTAACGCTACCCGACGACAAAGAGCTCAAGGACGCAACTCAACGAGTGGCTATGGACGACCTCGATTTCGACAGCACCCTGGTCACCGCAGATAGCAACAACGCCGATGGCGCACACTCCCAGATCGAATACGACAAAGAACTGATCGAAGAGGCAGAAGTTCTCGATGTTGATGATACAAACCTTGATTTCGGTAATGATCTGACTGGCGAATATGCTCACCCGAACGAGCGGTCTGCCAATGCGATCAATTTTGTCGATAACACTACAGCCGAAAGTGTTGATGTGCCTGAGACACTCATTGATGCGTTGATAGCCGCAAAAGTATCGGCAGCATCAGTGCAGGCGCAAATCTCAAGCTTGGAAGAAAGCATTGAAGAGATCGATGCAATGCGTGAAAGTCAGGCCAGTGATGCGATTAAGAACAACAAGAATCTGGAAAGCGCTTTGGAGCAAAAAAACGCTCTGCTAGTATCTGAAGACGAAACGCGTAAGGCCGCCGAGTCAGTTATTGCAGCCCAGCATCTGATTATTGACCGGGCAAGGCGTAAGCAGGTGTTGGCCGTTACTCTGTTAAAGAAAGAAAGACAACGCTTGCAAGATCTGCAACACGAAGTAGAACGATCGAAGAAAATGGCTCGCACGGCTGCACAGCTGGCGCGAAAAGCAGCCGTTGCACAGCAGGAAATACGAAACGTAGCAAAGCGCGAGCAGAATGCCCGCCTGAAAAGCCAGGAATCCACCCGAAAAGCGGTCACGATTGCCCGCAATGCCATTAGCGCTTTGGCGGCAGAAGAGCGCAAACGTGGCTTCACAAGGCACTAAGCCCTCTTCTGCATCACGAAAATGCCTTTTTCTGTGGATAAGCGCCGCTCCAATGCCGATGTACGGTTTGGACCGGCGATAAATTTGCAGCGAGTATCGTACGATTTCAATTAGTTAACAGTTGATGGGGAACATCCACACGCCATTAAGTGTCGTATAGTATGTGAGAGTCCTCATTATTAACAAGGTTACACTGGAGAACCTGTATGACAGATAAAAAACGTCGACAACTCGTCACTTTCATGGGCGCCAGCACAGTGGCAATCCCGGTAGGCGCGCTACTCAGCTCAATGCCTAGCCACGCGGATGAAGCCCCTATGGTCGATGCAGACTCGGCCGGTGCAAAAAATTGGGAATACGTGGTTATGTCCCCAGATGAAAGTAAGAATTGCGGTAACTGCGCTCTGTATCAAGGCGACCCAAGTGCCAAAGGCGGTCCGTGCCCCTTGTTCCCAGGCAGCGATGTGCACGTTACTGCTTGGTGCAAGGCGTACGCACCCAAGCCAAGCTAGATAAACACGCCTAGACAAACACAGCTAGGCAACTAGCTATGCAGTAATCCTGAAAGCCGGCCCCAAAAGCCGGCTTTTTTGGTTCTACTAATAGGGTTTTAGTTGATTGCACAGTAGGTCGGGCACGACATCAGGTGCCAAACGTGGGGGGAGAATTAAGGGTACTGAATAACCGGCTGGCCCTTACCGATCCAATCCATCATACCTTTCGTGTGATTATGTATATTCGTGTAGCCCACCTGCTTGTCCAGCAATTTGGCTATCACCTTGCTTCGAACCCCACGAGCGCAAATCAGAATAATCGGCGCATCTTTAGTAGCGATTTTATCCAGCTCACTTAACCATTTCGCCGCATCATAGCGACCTTGCTTATCAAAAAAGGTTAGCGTGTGCGCACCGTCTATGACCCCGGTTGCCTTCCACTCATCGGGCCGGCGCACATCAACGACCGCAACACCAGAACGAATCAGTTCTTCAAGTTGCTGATTATCTACTTCAACAACATCTGCGTACAACGCTGTGCTTAAACCAACAAACAACACAATGCTCGCCAACAACCGATTTCTCATTACTTTCATACTGCCCCGCCACGGGTGGTTAAACATACCTGGTCAGACTGTTACTTGTGTGAAGAGTTCATGGTCTAATGCGTAACAGCGCTCAACCTGACTGCTCGTTGCCCGAAGAATCAACATTCAAGCCCATCGCACCTGCGCGTGCAGCCCATTGCTTTCGAGCCAATGCCTGCATATCCACGGTTTTATCCAGTTCATCGACTATTTCCAGCCCAAGCAATGTTTCCAGCACATCTTCCATGGTGACGATGCCTGCCATACCACCAAACTCATCGACCACCAACGCAATATGCTCCCGCTTCTCTGTAAAGTCGTTGAATAGCGCCGTAATCGGTTCGTGCTGCTGCACCACTGTGATGTCACGTCGCAGTTCTGCAAGTGTTGTATCACTGTCACCCCCCGACTCCAATTGATTAACCAGTGTGGTTAGCAATTTATCTTTGAGTACGTAGCCACTGATTTTATCCATTGAATCGGTGTACAACGGAATACGCGAAAATCTCAAATTAGGATGTGCTCGATGGAAATCGCTGACAGTCGTTTGTTCGTCAGCCAGGACCACTACCGTGCGTGGTGTCATTACATCCTTTACTAAAATGGTATCGAAGCGTAAAAAACTCTTTAGCAGGTTCGATTCGCCCTCATCAAAGACGCCCTCTTTACTGCCCAACTCCGTCATCGCGGTAAAGTCTGCACGGCTCAATACACTGGCGTCTTTGTCTTTCTTCATGGCCTTTGTGATTAGCTGACTCACAAACACAATTGGCGCAAGAATTTTCAGAATCAAGGATAGGCACCTGACGGTGAAAGGTGCAAGCTCGCGCCAGTAGTTGGCTCCAATGGTTTTCGGGATAATTTCAGACAACAACAGGATCGCTAGCGTCATGACCACCGGCACAACGGCTGTTGAAATAATGGAAACACCCCAAATGGCACTTGCCTGAGCACCTACCCCGATAGCACCAGCTGTGTGCGCGATCGTGTTTAATGTCAGAATAGCGGCAAGCGGTCGGTCGATATTGGATTTAAATTCCTCAATGGTTTTGCCAAGCTCACCGCCTTCTTGCTGCTTTATTGCAGCATATGAGGGTGTAATACTCAGCAACACCGCTTCCCAGATGGAACACAGGAAAGAGAAAATGATGGAGACCAAAAAGAAAACAATTAGCAATGTGTACATAAATTCACTCTATTCTTTCTATTCTTATAGCTTTTTTCTCACGCGATGTTCGTCACATCAGCCGAGACGCTACACTCTATGACACCTGACAGACGCGATTTTTGGTTCCTTCCACTCGGTGGTTGTGGAGAAATCGGCATGAACATGAGCCTCTACGGCCACGATGATCAATGGATCATGGTGGACTGCGGGGTCACGTTTCGCGACCCGGACGGCACCAACCGGAGCGGCTACCATGTTCAGATGGCCGACCCAAGCTTCGCAAGCTCACGCACCGATGCGCTGCAGGGTCTGCTACTCACGCATGCCCATGAAGACCATATTGGCGCGGTGCCTTATCTGTGGCCCCAACTGCAATGCCCAGTATATGCTACTGAATTCACAGCGGAGATGCTTCGACGTAAATTGGTGGAACATAACCTGGTCGATAAAGTGCCTATTCGTATCGTCTCGGCAGGCGATCGCATCGATGTAGGCGTATTCGACGTTGAATGGGCAGCCAACACCCACTCCATTCCCGACCCTTGCGGACTGGTTATTCGCACCGCGGCTGGCAACGCATTCCACACAGCTGACTGGAAATTGGACAAACACCCACAAGTCGGCCACCACTTCAGCCACAACCACTACCAACAGATTGGTGAATCGGGCATCGATGCAATGATCTGTGATTCCACCTGTGCCGATCAACCCGGACATTCCGATTCGGAAGGTGATCTGTACGATGGCCTATATGAACACGTGTCCACCGCACAGGGCCGAGTTGTAGCAGCCTGTTTTGGCAGCAACATAGCTCGACTGAACACACTGGCTCGAATCGCGCTGGCAACGCAGCGTCATCTTGGGTTGCTTGGTCGATCTTTAATCAACACCGTATCAGCGGCACGAGCAGTTGGCTTGTGGGACCACCCCGAAACATTGGTAGATTCAGAGCACCTCGGATTCCTGCCACGCAATAGCGTTCTGCTGGTTGCAACCGGCAGTCAGGGAGAGCCGCGAACCGCGTTGAACCGCTTAAGCTCTGGTAACTTCAGAGATATGCAACTGGATGCAGGAGACACGGTTATTTTTAGCGCTCGCGCAATACCGGGTAACGAGGACAGCATTGAGAGTATGAGCGAGCGGTTACGTGGACTCGGTGTCAATATCATTACCCCCGAGACGTCCAACGCATTGATACACGCATCGGGACACCCTTCGGCAGATGAACTCACACAGCTGTATAGCTGGATAGACCCGAAAACACTCATCCCGGTACACGGAGAAGCACACCATATCGATGCTCATGAAAAACTAGCCCGACAAAGCGGGATACGTAACCGTTTATGCGGACAGAACGGCGATCTGTTCCGTATCGCGCCGAGTCCATCAATTCAACGAAACGCTATTCCCTGCCAACGCTTAGGGGTTGCCAGAAAAGGGCTTAAAACCATCGCGTAGACGCGATAATCACTGGCGGTGTACTGGCAAGCGAGATAACGTTTTAGAGTTAGGCCGTTTCGCACACGTGTGCGGCGGGCGCTTCCAGCACAATGGGTTCTTTGCGTTGTGTCTTTGCCGGTTGCTCTGTCAACTCAGCAGCCTGCTCGGCAACCTGCTCAACGGCCGTGAGCTTGATATCCTCCGCGTTTGCGCGCCACAACAACTCGTAACCAACGCGGCGTATGCGGCGTAAGCTCCAACCACTGCCCGATTCCCCAAGTTGCATTTTTTTTCTTACCCGACAAGCTGCTGTGTCGATTCGTCTAGCATCCATAGTAGATGGCAACGACCAGACTGAAGTCATTAACTCAGAGTTAACCACCACACGATCACGATGAGCAAACAGGTAATACGCGAACTCATATTCCTTAGGGCTTAGATTAATCAGCTTCCCGTCCCGGTGCACACTGCGACGTTCAAGATTAAATTTGAACGGAGCAATGTCAAGCACACGCCGCTTTTGCAGCCGGTGCTGACGCAGCGCGGCTTCCAATCGAACCTGCAGTACCGCAGGCGATTGAGCAATATCAAAATAATAGTGCGCACCTTGTTCCAGTGCAGAAACCACACAGGTTTCGGCGACGCAATCGGACACCACCACCACACGCTGTCCATTCGAAGACGTCGGGAATTTCATTTGCGGTAGTGCGTGGTTTCCACGCTGGCAAACAATCATGGCTCGAAACTCTGTCGATTGCTTCAACATCGTGTGAGTATCGGGAAAGGGTTGTGATTGATAACCAGCGCTATTCAAAAGCCTTATCATCAATTGCCGGTCATTACCCTCAGGGGCAATAATGGCTACGCTGTCAGACTTGTTCGACTCCATCGAAATACCTCGTCGTTAGTTTATATGGGCTCGCACAGTCCGAGTGTCGAGCGCATCCATTGAACTCTCACATCGTGGCGAACCCGTGCTTCAAGATTTTTCGCATTAACTACTTTGATTGAACGACAAACAAGCAGCTACAAAAAATGAGCGAAACACATTCACTTACCACCCGCCTATGATGTGCAAAACCAGCACGCAGCGGTATTAAGCTTTGTTACACTTTAATTAATTGGTTACGTTTTGTTGCATTTGAAGATGACTCGTCATCGATAACTAGCAAGTGTTCGCGTGGCGATAGCGGTGGCGTTATCTGAGTCGCTGCGAAGTATACACATAACCGCGTAACAATATTAATACTGTGACGGTGATTTACAAAGCATGAAACGGTTCCTTTCGAAAAGGCGAGAACGTTTCTGTATTCGCTTGATAATTAGCAGAATAGCTAACTTAGGGCACTCGGCGTAGTGAAGTAAATCTTGAAAAACCATACGCAGTGAATGCGTTACGTTGCATCATATGGTGCTTAAGTAATTGATTTTACGTTCAGGTTTTGCATTCACCAAAAGGCATTACTTATAACGCTTGATTAAGGTCATCGATTAGGTCGTGTATATCCTCGATACCGATGGCCAAACGCAATAAATTCTCCGGCACGCACGTTTCAGGCGGCTCAACCGAATAACGATGCTCGATAAGCGTTTCAACACCGCCAAGAGATGTGGCACTTACAATAATATTCAGCTTACTGGCGACGTCTAACGCTGCCTTTGCCCCGCCCATAACTTGAAAAGACAACAAAGAACCAAAGCCATCGTGCATTTGCCGCTTGGCAATAGCATGACCCGGGTGAGAGCTTAAGCCTGGATACAGTACAGATTCGACTCGCTCGTGTTCATCAAGAAATTGCGCCACCTGCATTGCGTTACTGGCGGCCCTTTCCGCGCGGACACACAGGGTGCGCATACCTCTGAGTAATAACCAGGCTTCGAACGCACCAGGTACCGCACCAGCACCGCGCCGTTCGGCCGCAATTTTTTCCCATCGCTCGTTCACCTCTTTCGTAACAACCGCACCAGCCAACACATCGCTGTGACCATTAAGCGTTTTGGTTGCTGAGTGAACAACCAGATCAGCACCTAACAATAGCGGTTGCGTAAAAACTGGCGTTGGGGTTGTATTGTCCACCACCAAGGCTGCACCTGCGGCGTGTGCGATTTGTGCAGCGCGCGCAATATCAGTGACATGCATCATTGGGTTAGACGGTGTTTCTATCCACACGAAATCGGTTCGAGCGGCATTCACCATGGCCTGGCTGATCGATTCGGCATCGGGTGTATCGTAGTAACTAATGGCTATATCCGCTCTGTCGCAGTAGGTTCGTGTCCACGTGAAAACACCCCAATACATTGACTTAGGCAACACCACATGCGCACCGCTGTTGAGCGTGTAGAACACCGCTGCAATGGCCGCCATACCCGATGAAAAAAGCAGCGCTTCTTCACCTTGCTCCAACTCCGCCAAAACCCGTTCAGCTTGCACAAACGTAGGGTTATCATCGCGGCCGTAAACATGCGCATCATCTATGGGGCGATAACGGTTATCACGGGCATAGGTTGTGGAGGTAATAATCGGTGGGGTGATACCGCCGGTTGTGGTGTCGATATAGTCATCGGCTTTCGCAACAAGCGTAGCCGCCGCGAGTTTTTTTTGCGTGTATGAGCTCAAAATTGCCTCAAGTCGTGTTGGTGATGGGAAGGTGCGCGATAGACAGAGTAAACCAGCCGACCGATGGTAACATAGCAGATTCTGACTCACGGCCACGCGCCCTTTCTCACAACGTCCCTGACATGTCCTCTGGTAGCTTAAAACAATCCGTCACCCAAACGCTGGGCCCTAACCATACCAGTAGCTACTATGCGGCCAGTGCCAACCCAACGCCTGAAAGGCCAGCTCTGCAACACGACATCTCTGCCGATGTGTGCATCGTCGGCGCCGGGTTCACCGGACTATCTACGGCACTGCATTTGGCTGAACTCGGCCAATCGGTTGTGGTGCTAGAAAGTGCGCGTGTTGGATGGGGAGCCAGTGGCCGCAATGGCGGGCAGATAGTCAACGGCTTTAATGCAGGACTGGACGGTGTTAAAAAACGCTTTGGCGAACAAACCGCTCGTTTTCTTGGTGAACAAGTTCAAGACGGTGCGCGTGTGATACGGCGATTTATCGCCGACTACAACATACAGTGTGATCTAAAACCGTTGAACCTATACGCGGCATTCAATACCCGGCAAATGCAAGCCTTGCGTGATAAACAAGCGCTGTGGAAGTCTTACGGAATGGACGATCATGAAATACTCGATGCTCACACCATTCAGGATCACGTTAGAACCGAACGATACGTCGGCGGTATGCTTGATCGTTCAGGCGGACACCTTCACCCGTTGAACCTTGCATTGGGAGAAGCTGCTGCGTTTGAAAAGCTTGGCGGTATTGTTCACGAACAAACTCGCGTGATAAACGTCGATAACATCGATAACGATCCCGTCGTCATCACTGAAAACGGTAAGGTACGTTGTGAAAAATTGGTGTTGTGTGGCAATGCGTATCTGGGCAGTTCTGTGCCCGAACTGTCTGCACGCGTTTTACCGGTTTCAACCCAGGTTATGGCAACTGAGCCGTTATCAGACGACCTGGCACAGAGCATACTGCCCAGCGATGCCTGCATTGAAGATGTCCGCTACATTCTGGACTACTACCGCTTATCAGCCGACAAACGTTTGCTGTTTGGCGGGGGAACAGTTTACGGTGGTAAAGACCCCGCCGATGTCGAAGCCAAATTGCGGCCCAATATGGAAGCCTTGTTTCCACAACTTAAAAGTATCGGTGTTGACTATGCGTGGAGCGGCAATTTCGCATTGTCGTTCACTCGGGTGCCGCAGATGGGGCAATTGGGGCCAAATACCTTTCACGCGATGGGCTACAGTGGTCACGGCGTTACCGGCTCTCACCTTTTCGGGAAAGTGCTGGCCGATGCACTACGCGGCGATACGGATGCCTTTAATCAGTTTGTTCAGATCCCGTGGCGGCCTTTTCCCGGCGGTCAGCGATTTCGAGCACCCTATTCCACTGTAGGTTCATGGTGGTATGGGTTTAAAGACAGGGTTGGCCTGTAACTGGCAACGAATAACTGACAACAACAAAAGTTGAACACTGCAGTTTATTGGATAACTTGATTATGGCTGATTCGAACTCGCGTTCAGGCAAACCGGCGAACAATCATTCGCACCGGC
>CAKZUP010000046.1 GCA_937922945.1 uncultured Granulosicoccaceae bacterium | reverse complement strand
CGTGTCCACGAGCCAGACAGGCGCCAATGGGCACGCCGTTGCCTAATGCTTTGGCCACGGCCATAACATCGGGTTGAATATCGGTGTGTTGATGCGCAAACCACTTTCCGGTGCGCCCCATGCCCGATTGGATTTCATCGAGAATGAATAACCAATCGTTGTCGTTACACACCGACCGAACAGCATTCAAATAGCCCTCATCAGGCACATTGATTCCACCTTCACCTTGAATGGGTTCGATCATGACAGCAACGATATCGCGTCGCTCTTTGGCAACTTTTTTAATGGCGTCAATATCGTTGTAGGGCACGACGGTGAAGCCTGGTGTTAGTGGGCCGAAACCTTTTTGAATCTTGTCGTTGCCTGTGGCGGCAATTGTGGCCAATGTGCGGCCGTGAAATGCTGTATCGGTAACAATGATCGTGGGTGTTTCAATGTTTTTATTATGGCCGTGCAAACGCGCTATTTTGATACACGCCTCGTTGGCCTCGGCGCCCGAATTACAAAAAAACGCTTTATCCATGCCAGAGACTTCGCAGAGGCGCTGCCCTAGTGATTCCTGGAGGGGCTCGCGGTACAAATTGGATACGTGTAGCAGAGAGTTCACTTGTTCGGTGAGCGCCGTGGCCAGAGCCTGATTGGCGTGGCCGAGGCCGCAAACCGCTATGCCGGACAGTGCGTCGAGGTACTGGCGGCCCTGGTCATCCCACAGATTCACACCTTCTCCGCGGGCAATGCTGACCGGCAGCCTGCCGTAGGCCGACATTAAATAGTCCATGCTGTACCTTTAAAAATCCAAATCGAGCCTCTGATGGTATTACAAGGCGTGTATATCGCCAAGCTCGATGGGTCAGATCGATGCATTTGAGGCGTGAAAACCGTGAATAAGTGTTGGGCATGCTTGCCAACAGTCAATATGGGGTGAGAACATAGCACCCATGCTTGATAGTCCTGATGGCTATTGAGAAAATGAACCTAATCAATCTTCTTTGGAGTAGACATGGCTTTTGAATTTCCCGATCTGCCTTACGATTTCACCGCGCTTGAGCCCCATGTGGACGCTCAAACCATGGAAATCCACTACGATCGTCACCACCGCACGTATTTCAAGAACTTTACCGGCGCAGTTGCCGACACACCCAATGCCGATAAGTCGCTTGAAGAGGTTATGGCCGGTGTAGACGCTAGCGCATCTCCAGCCATCCGCAACAACGGTGGCGGATACTACAATCACATTCTGTACTGGAACTCCATGTGCGACGGCGGCAGTGCGCCAAGTTCTGCGCTCTCAGCGGCTATCGACGGTGAATTCGGCTCGATGGACAAGCTTAAAGAGCAGCTAAAACAGGCTGGTGTTACTCGGTTTGGATCTGGCTTTGCGTGGCTTATCGTTAAAGACGGCAAGCTAGCTGTGACTTCAACGCCGAATCAGGATAATCCTCTAATGCCGGTTGCCGATATGCAGGGCACACCCATTCTGGCACTCGACGTTTGGGAGCATGCCTACTACTTGAAGTATCAGAACAAGCGTCCAGACTACATTGACGGTTGGTTGGAAGTGGTTGATTGGGCGAAAACGTCTGAGCGTTTCGCAGCGCTAACTGCTTAAAACAGAGCGCTTGGCGCTCTTTGGCGAACGCATTGTCTTTTACTTTTTGGCTTTGCGTTCAGCTCTGATGCTTTAATTCGGGCATCCGCAAGGGCGGTTGGATTCTGGGGTTACGCAAGATACTGTGGTTGGTTTTGCCAATAGTGTCCTGCGTGAGCCAAACCACAGTTTTACAGCGGGTACCCCCGCATTTTCCAGAACATCGCTACAATATTGCCAAATCGCCTGCGCTTGAATTAACGCAGACCGATCCTTATCTTTTACCAGCAAAACGTGGCATAGATACTTGCTGAATTGGCCCGGAGATTCCAATGTCTGACACAGAAAACGATCCTATTGCTCGCATAAACGAGCAAATCCAGAATAACCCCGTCATTGTTTATATGAAGGGCACACCGCAAATGCCTATGTGCGGCTTCTCGGCACGCACCGTTGAAGTGCTGAAGAACTGCAACAAAGAGTTTGCCTATGTCAACATTATTGCTGATGTTGGTGTGCACGAGAACCTACCTAAGGTTTCTGACTGGCCGACATTTCCGCAGCTATTTATTAAAGGCGAGTTGGTGGGCGGATGTGATATCACTTGCGAGCTGGCCGAAAACGGTGAGCTACAGAAAATGATTGATGCAGCAGCGAACCAATAGTTTCTGATTTACCTGTTGGACTTAATTGCCTGGCCAAAATATTAGCTCGCATTTTAAGCTCAACTGTGAAGGTTGCACGAAGACAGGCGTTCTCACCGAGCGCCTTTTTTTTGCCCCGCTGTTACGCTATCTATGTGTGTTATATGCAATAGTTTGAGAATCCAACTGTTGGAGCGCTGCATTCCATGTCTGATCTTTTTCACATTCGCCCTGCACAAACGGCAGATGCTGTGAAATGCAGTAAGGTTTTTTGCGCATCTGTCAGAGAGCTGTGTGTCGCTGACCACCATGGCGAGGAGCACCTGATCGATGGCTGGAATTCGAATAAAACACCCGCGGATGTGCGTGCGTGGATAAACGCTGATAGTCCGAAGCTGTTTTTGGCTGAAAGCGGTAACGACGTATTGGCTGTTGGCGGCATTACGCTTCCCAACGAAGTGTCGCTGAACTATGTATCGCCTAACAGTGTGGGCAAAGGTGTTGGTAAAGCCTTGCTGGCAAGGTTGGAGCAAGAGCTAAAGTGCAGTGGAGCCGATATCGCGAGCTTAACGAGCACCAAAACAGCCCTGGCATTCTATCAATCTCAAGGTTGGAAAATTGCGGGTGGAATTCAATCTTGCATGACGGTGGAAGGCTACCCAATGCAAAAAGTGCTGAGCGCGTTGAGTTGATACCTACCTGGGAGCGATGCTCCGCTGTCGGGTTAAACCCTTAAGGCTAACAATTCAGGCGAGCAAGAAGACAAGACTCATCGCAAAGTTAACAACGGCAAGCACGGCATCTACGGTGAATATAAAAAGCATCGGTCCACTTTTTACCGGCCAATAAGCGCCATTCTGGCGCTCTCCATTTCTGAGCACAGGCACGTTAAATATAAATTGCGAAAAATGTGCGGCGCCCAGAGCCGCCAATAGCACGCCACGCTCAACATGATGGTCGAACAGTGGGCTACCCATAAGCCAGACACCCAACAAGACGATCGATAGCAGCGCGAACGCGCCGTTCATACCGCCCAGGAATCGAGTAAACGCTGTTAGCGTTAAAAACAGTGGTGACTGTCGCGTTGGTCTTGGTGCAAGCAGTTTCGCAGCGCTCTGGTGTTGAAAGCTGAAATAGCGAAAAGCGGCGCAAAACCACAGTAGATTGGCGAGTAGGGTGATGGCGTAGAGGGTGTTAGTCATGGTTAGAACTGGGTGCTTTCACTAATTTGATTTGTCGATCGCAAGCTCTGCTTTTATCACGATACCAACAATATAGTCAGCAAAACTTAAGGAGGAGCTCACTAGCGCACACTGTGCATCTATCGCGAGTTATTCGCAGCGAACATTTTGGGCACTTTTTTGGTGCATCAGTATTAAGTGATTGTTGTTGGGCACAACCGCAATCGGAATTTGGTCACAAATACGATTATTGAATCGGTTGCCAAGGCCTGATATTGCGTGGACTATACAAATTATTAGCCGTGCTTATACGGTAATAAGTGTTACGCTGAGTTTCGGTTTTTGTGTTGTCGCTTGTAATGGATATAACCGCTATTTTTGTTGAAAATGTTAGTGATCAATGTCTTTTGCAGCAACTGCTGCCAAATAGAAAAGGCTTGGTGTACTTCCGATACGATTTGATTGATGAAATCGAATTTGATTGCAGCGCGATCATAATTTGTCATCGTGTATCGTCACAGTCTGCTTTCCCCCGCCTTCCCATTAAATACAATACCGCTCGATTAGTCGTACTCTCTGATTGTTCGCAGGAAAAAACCATTGTCGAAACATTGAACGCAGGAGCACACCATTACATGAGCCTGCACGAATCAGTGCAAGTGCTTGGTGCTCGGCTAAATGCTGCGCTACGATGTCACCGTCATCAGGAATACCGAACTCTTTTTGTTGAACCCTACAGATTCCATCAGGATAACCGCACAGTATTTTACGAAAATCGCATGCTCAATCTGAGTCCTCGTGAGTTTGAATTAGCTTACTATTTGTTTACCAATCGAGACAGGGTTGTCACTGATGCAGAGCTCATGATGAGTGTGTGGACGCTACCGCCCTCGCTGGATTCCAGACGCATTGATACATCGATTTGTCGAATTAAAAGAAAGATGAATCTGAACACGACTGATTCGCGATGGAATATATCGCGCTTGCGTGGCCAGGGCTATCAAGTCACAAGCTAGTTATCAGAGCTTCATCTATCTAAAAACGTCGCGTCAGTCATACTCGATGGAATGGGAACACCGATTCGTTGCAGAACAGTCGGTGCTATTTGGGTTATGCGGAGCAATTTATCGTTATCTGTTGCACGCCCGTTGCCAAAATAATACAACGCGGCATCTTGTTGATCTTCGCCACGTCCGCCATGATGCCCTCGGGCCGATTGTCCATGATCGGCGGTAATGATAATTTCATAGCCTGCGTTTCTCCAGCGTTGAATGTAAGGTGCAAGCTGAGCATCTAGTGTGAAGCATGCATCATCCATTTCCTCACACTCATGTTTAAACCGGTGTCCCATACTGTCGAGCGTGCATGTATGCAAAATGCCGTAGTCGATTTTATAGCGATTGATTAACAGGCTTAATGTTGCGAATAAATCGGCATCGCATGGTGTCATTTGATTTTTCAGACCGTAGCCTGTCATGGTGTGAAAGCGGCCATGGTTTATGCTGTTGCTGTCGGGTTCGTCGTATTCAATATCGTGTATTGGATCAAATGGGGCGCGATTAAAAAACGCAGACCAAAATGAATGAGTAACCGCAGCTGTAACACCACCTTCGCGTCTGATTTCTGAAAACAGGTCTGGCATGTTTATGCGAAAAATCTGATCGTTGCCGGTACAGCCGTGCACTACTGGTGTAACGCCTGTGTGAATGGATGCGTAGCACGATGCAGAGGTGGACGGGAGTGGTGCTCTGATTTTCCAAACAGTTGCATCGTTTGAATCAACCCAGGCTTCCAGGTTGCCGAACAGGCTGCGCCAGTTCCGCCACGGAACGCCATCAATAATGAGTAGGAGTAATTTGGCTTTCATTGTTGGTTTTTTTAAAAAGGGTTGTGGATAGTATCCTTGACTAGTGTTTTCACTCTAGCTTGGGTTAACAGCTTTGTATACACTCAATTTCAGGTTAAGAGAAAGATAATAGTGCATACAATACAACTGAACTAATCGTGCTTATAAGGTATGTTTATCAGGCGGCTGGTAGCAGTGTCGACGAATATCCTATGGCACTTACTTTGTTAAACACGTAGTTTGTTAAAAATGCGCAAATAAACCGTGCGGATATTAAAGCGTGTAGGTTTTAAACTGCAAAGGTTTTAGAACTCTAAGTGTGGATGATATGAAACGCAAGCGACCTCAGCCAAGCGCTGTAAAGCCTGAATACTTACTCAATAGAGTTGCCGTGGTGACTGGCGCCGGTGGTGGAATTGGCCAAGCTATTTGTCAGCGCTTCGAAAAGGAAGGAGCTATAGTGTATGCCGCCGATATAACGCTTGCCGAGAATCAAGTTGGGCAGCCTTACGAAATCGATGTTACTTCAGAAGATAGCGTTAATGTGCTGTTCGATGACATCGCATCCCAGCATGGCTTGTTGCATATTCTGGTTAACGCCGCCGGTATTGAAATCGAGAAAACAATAGAAGATACAACGCTTGATGAATGGAATAAGATCATGGCGGTTAATTGCACCAGCATGTTCCTAACCAGCAGGCGGGCGGTTAAATTAATGCGAGCCGCCGGTTCTGGTTCTATTATTAACTTTGGTTCGTACGATGGGTTTATTGCTGACCCTCAGCTGGCTGCTTATTGTGCGAGTAAAGGTGCAGTGCATGCGTTAACGCGTGCCATGGCGTGCGATCATGGGCCCGACAATATACGCGTGAATGCTGTCTGCCCGGGTTATGTCGACACGCCCATGCTGCAAAGTTTCTTGGGTTCCAGCGGCGATGCGAAAGCCAACATAAAAAATAATCCGGAACATGTGCAAAAAGCGCTGAACGATGTTCACCCTATCGGACGTTGCGGCCAACCTGACGATGTTGCAAATCTCGTTAATTGGTTGGCTGGCGATGAAGCGCGCTATGCCAGTGGTCAGCTATGGATAATAGATGGTGGGTTGACTGCTCAAGTGCAGCAGATGAAATTATAAAACGAATCGCAACTTGTTAACCTCAGTTTAGCTTTTACACGTTAGGGCTGCGCTGAGTCCATGGTTGGGCATTTTCCAATTGCCGAGCTAACTGTAACAACAACGCATCGTTTCCCACCTGTCCGACAAACTGCATTCCTACCGGTAAACTGGCTGCGTCTACATGCAACGGCACAGACATAGCGGGTTGTCCAGTGACATTAAAAATTTCGAGAAAGGGTGCAAAGCGCCAGGCTCGGTCCATCCAATTATCAATGTCATTGTTAACCAGCTCGGTGAGTAAGCCTGTTGGTAATGGGGGTTCTGCAACCACAGGCGTTAACAACACGTCAACATTCTGCATAGCATGGCTCATGGCAATCTGAAGTTCGCGAAGTTTTATATTGGCGTTAACCAAGTCAACTGAGCTGCGTTTCTTCGCTTGCTGCCAGGCTGAATGAACCAAGGGCCCAAGCTCCCCATTTCTTGGTGGTTCTCCAGTTAGCGCTGCTTGCGCATCGATAATAGCCGCAAGCTCTGCCATCCAGATGACACTCGCTGTATCACAGGGGTCGGTATTGTCTGGCCATTGCCATTGCACAATCTTATGACCGAGGGTTTCAAGTAGTGTTGCTGTGTCGTTAAGCAGGGTGCAAATTTCAGTGTTGGCAGTGATGCCCGATGGCGAATATTCCGATACACCAATACGTAATGTTGGCAATGGCTTATCTAATGCCGAAAGGTAGGCGTTTGATGTATGCGGATAAACCGTAGCGCATCCTTGCTCTGCACCTGCGGTGGCATCGAGTAGGGCGGCAGAATCCCTGACTGTTCTGGTTACTGCGTGATCGCAGTTGAGTCCGCCAACCAGTGGGCCTAATGGCGAACCGGTTGCTACCAGCCCGCTGCTGGGTTTGAAACCGAATACACCGCAGCACGAGGCAGGAGCGCGTATTGAACCACCGGAATCGGTTGCATGTGCCATGGGCACCATTCCTGCGGCTACGGCGGCCGCCGCCCCTCCGCTGGACCCGCCCGGCGTCAAACTGAAGTTCCAGGGATTATTGGTGGGTCCGTAGAGTTCTGGTTCGCAACCAAAGTCGGTCGCGAATTCTGGTGTGTTGGTACGCCCTGCGATAATTAAACCCGCTTCGCGCCAGCGTTTTACAAGAGTTGAATCCGATTGCTTGATGTCGCTGTTTGCGAAATACCGGCAGGCATGGGTTGTTTGGTAATGTGCGATGTCGACATTGATATCTTTGGCCAGAAACGGCACACCTGAAAGCGGCAATGAAGTTGTTAGTGACGGGGTTTGCCTGGCCTTGGTTTGCAGGGCCTCTGCGGCCAGATAGGCTTTTTCGTCATGTCGCATAACCACCGCGTTCAGCTGCGGATTGGTCCGGTCTATTTCTCGTAATGCACAATCGAGCAATTCAGTTACGCTAATATCTCTGCGCTTAACCAGCTTGGCCAGCGCGATAGCATCGCATGATCTGTATTCTGCTGATGTAAGCATAGAGGATTCGGTTAAGATTTTACCTTATGCAATTGCTCCCACTGATTCACCACAGAACAAAACAACTCGGCTGTCATTCTGGTGTCGTACACAGCCGAATGCGCTTCACTGGTGTCCCAGTCCATGCCGGCCGCATCGGCTGCACGGGCTAACACAGTTTGTCCGTAGGCCAGCCCGCATAACGAAACCGTATCCAGACAGCTGAACGGGTGAAATGGATTGCGTTTGACGCCAGCGCGTTCTGCCGCTTTGTTTACAAATTTCAAATCGAAAAAAGCGTTGTGCCCGACCAGAATGGCCCGGTTACACCCTGCCTCTTGAACAGCCTGACGAATGGGGGTGAAAATATACTTTAAGGCTTCACGCTCAGCTCTGGCTGCGCGAAGGGGATTATCCGGGTCGATGCCGTTGATTTCCATCGATTTGGGGTCCATATTGGCTCCCTCGAATGGATGAACATGCGTGCTGTAGCTCTCTTTGCAAACCAGTTTTCCGGCACCATCGAAATCGACCAACACGGCGGCAATTTCCAATAGTGCGTCGGTATTCTCGTTAAAACCACCGGTTTCTACGTCGATCACGACTGGCAAGTACCCGCGAAAGCGATCTTTCATCTCTGTGTGCTGGCCGGGCTGGTATGGACTGCTCAATGTGCTTGTTTCATGCGAAGGTGTGTAATGAATCATACACTGCCTAACTTTGATACCATCGTGGTTCGCCACTCTCTTGTAAATCTATCGTGTCAGCACTGCTGAAACAGTATTTCAACATCGCCTTTCTGATGGGCAAGCCCCAGGATTTACCTGCCGGTGAATCCCAGATGATGGTTGGCATTACGCTCAATTTTATTACGTACGTTGTGGCGTTGTTAATGCTGTATGGCGTCGGGCGCGCTGTGGTGCATGCGGCTGTTGATATGGGCTTAACAGGGCTTTTTCTCTATCTCGCTTTAATGATAACCTCGAAGCTGTCCCGGTTTCAGCAAGCGTTTGGCGCGCTGTGTGGGGCTGGTGCTGTTCTGAATGCAGCGGCCATTCTGATGATCTTTCCGTTGATGGGCTCCTCTACCAGTGCGATAGGTGAATTCGCTTAT
Organism: uncultured Granulosicoccaceae bacterium; assembly: GCA_937922945.1. Classification (GTDB taxonomy): domain Bacteria; phylum Pseudomonadota; class Gammaproteobacteria; order Granulosicoccales; family Granulosicoccaceae; genus Granulosicoccus. The sequence continues at coordinate 15,068 of CAKZUP010000046.1, read as the reverse complement.
TTTTTGTTGCTCGTTTGGGGGCTGTCACTCTCAGCGCATGTGGTTAGGCACACGTTCGGCATACACATGGTGAGTAGCATCGGCGTTGCACTCCTTTACTTTCTGTTTGTCAGCTCTCTGCTGACAGCGATATTCCCGCCTGAAGTGGTGCCGGCAGAATCCGTTTCATGGTTGAACAACACCGTCTCCTTTCTGGTTTGAATTCCATGGCGTTTTTTGTTCTGCGGCACTGCGTTATTACAGGGCAAAAATCAAGCATGTTGGTACCTGGCTACAGGGTCAAATTTTTGATGCCAAGTGCCAATATTCCCGATTTATCCACAGCGCAATCAATCGGTTGCAACGTTTTGGTTGCATGATGGCTGAGAGTGATATCATCAACATTCAGATAAATGCACAGTACCTGAACCCAAGCACATGGATGCACCTGCTTCGTCCGGAAAAAATGCTGTAAACACGCGATCGACTCAGCGGCAGGCACATTCGGGTGTGCGTGAACCGTTGCAGCCGACATCAGCGCGCGATGCCCAGCCCGGCGCTCGGCTGCCCGACCAGCTGTCTGAAAAGGGCAAAGACGGAAGCAATGTGGCGCAACGCGGGGCACCGGAGAGCAAGCGGCGCGGCCACAACATTGGGCGTGACAGTGGGCATGACAATAGGCACATCAGTGGGCACAAAAACGAGCAACACTATGCACCTGAACAACCCGATCGGGCTCGAAATGCACCAGTGAAAGACGGCGTAGCACCAACCGCTGCTAGCCAGTCGAAAACGGCTAAGCCAACGCTTAAAGCGTTGGAGATCATAGTGCCCGATGAAATTGGTCGCTATACCATCGGCGGTAAAATCGGATCGGGTACATGCGGTGTTGTGCACCTTGCGCTAGACAACGTACTTCGGCGCGAAGTGGCTATCAAATTATCCCCCATTGGCGAAGCCCATGTCTCAACGGGCAAAGTGCCCGGCGCACAGCGCGCCTATCAAACAGAAATCGTGGCTGCAGGTCGGCTCAGTCATCCGGGCATCGTTACCGTTTATGACGCTGGTCAGTATGAGGAGTTGAACTACCTCGTCATGGAAGCTGTCGATGGTGTGTCGTTGAAAAACTACGGTAAAGGCCAGACGCCACTGCCGGTGCACCGTGCGCTTGAAGTTATTGTCGATTGTTGTCTTGCGCTGGATTATTCTCACTCTCAAGACATTATTCATCGCGATATAAAACCTGCGAACATTATGCTTAGTGATGATGGTGCGGTGAAAATTCTCGATTTTGGTATTGCAGTAGGGCTTACCGGTGAGGCGGGTTTGAGTAAGCAGGGTCCAACTCTGGGCACACCGAATTACATGTCACCAGAACAAATTCTGGGTAAAGATCTAACGCCGTCCAGCGATTTTTATTCCTTGGCTACCGTGCTGTTCGAATTGCTGACCAGCCGTCAGCTATTTAAAGCACAAAAAGTCAAAGACCTGTTTCGAACCGTTGTGCATCAGGTCGCGCCGCGTTTGAACGACATCAAGCCGGAGTTACCAACTGAATTGGCCGATGTATTAGCGAAAGCGCTCGAGAAAAAGCCTGAACGCCGATATCAATCGGGCGCGGAAATGGCAGATGCGCTCACGCCATTTATAGAACGCTTTCGCATAGTTGAAGAGCGCCCTATTGCCCAGCAACGCTTTATAAAGCAACTTCAGAAGCAACAGTTTTTTAATACGTTTTCAGACGTTGAAATTGCGCAATTACTTGAGCTTGTTCGGGTACGCACGTTTGTGCCGGGTGATTTGTTAATCGATGCCGGTGATGTGCAGAGGCGTCTTTTTGTCGTTACTCACGGTATGGTGAAAGTCAGTGAAAATGATACGCTTATACGCGTTTGCGGGGAGGGGCAGTGCATTGGCGAGCTTGGGTTTATCCACGGTACTGCTGAAACCAAAAGAATGCAGGCACTCACCGATGTAAATGTGTTGGAGGTGTCCGCCGATTCGTTAAGCGAGCTACCACCAAAAGTCCATTTGCATTATTACCGCGTTATTTCCGATGTGTTAGTGGCACGCCTTGCAACCGAAGGCGCTCTTGTCCCTGATATCGATTTGTAACCGTCGCATTCAACCGCGCGATTAAACCGTATGATTAGCGCACCGCTTAATTAGCTTGTCGTAAACAAATCTTTGTATTGTTCTCGTAGCACGTTCTTTTGTACCTTACCCATGGTGTTTCTTGGAAGTTCATCAACCACAATGAGTTTTCGCGGGTGCTTAAAACGCGCAAGAGATGATTCAACTTTTTCCTGAATGGCCTCAGCGTCCAGCGAACTGCCTTCACCCACTAGAATGCCGACAACTGTCTCGCCAAAGTCGTGATGCGGAACACCGATAACAGCGCTTTCTGAAACACCGGCTTGTTCATCGAGCAGCTGCTCGATTTCCTTTGGGTAAATGTTATATCCACCGGAAATAATTAAATCTTTGTTCCGACCAACGATACTGACATACCCGTCTTCATCGATGATGCCCAAGTCGCCTGTGATAAAAAATCCGTTGTCGCGTAGCTCTTCTCTGGTTTTTTCCGGCATGTTCCAATAGCCCTTGAAAACGTTAGGTCCGCGTACTTCGATTATACCAATATCACCCTGCGGCAATTCTTCACCGGTGGACGGGTCGGTGATCTTCAGCTCAACACCATCCAATGGAAAACCGACCGTGCCAGCGCGTCGCTCACCGTTGTAAGGGTTGGATGTGTTCATGTTGGTTTCAGTCATACCGTAGCGTTCAAGAATGCGATGGCCAGTTGTGTTTTCAAACTGCGTGTGAGTTTCTGCCAACAGTGGTGCCGAACCTGAAATAAACAAACGCATGTTACTCACCAGTTCTTTGTTGAGTCGTTCATCGGCCAACAGGCGAGTGTAGAACGTGGGTACGCCCATCATGCAACTGGCCGAAGGCAAGCGTTTCATGATTCTATCGATGTTGAAGCCTGCTTCAAAGATCATTGAAGCGCCGGCTAATAGCACAACGTTGGTCGCCACGAATAATCCGTGGGTGTGAAACACCGGCAGTGCATGCAGTAGTTTGTCGCTGCTGGAAAATTCCCAGTATTGCACCAGCGTTTGCGCGTTCGATAACAAATTATTTTGCGTCAACATGGCGCCTTTTGATCGGCCGGTGGTGCCAGAGGTGTATAGAAACGCCGCAAGATCGTTTTCGGTGCGAGAAGCCGTATCGAATTGTTTAGCAGCGCTTTGTGTCGCATTTGGTAAGCTGCCTTGCAGCCCGTCTTTACTTTGCGTAACGAGCGTTACGTTGAGTTTATTGCATAGTGGTGTTAACGACTCTTCATTGTCAGGATCACAAACTAATACTTTGGCACCGGAATCGTCGACAAAGTATTCGACTTCGCTTGCGGTATAGGCTGTGTTCAATGGCAGAAAAACAATGCCCGCCTGTACGCAGCCTGCGTACAGGGCTAACGCGGCCTGAGATTTTCCAATCTGGGCTGCAAGCCTGTCGCCGGCGTTTAATCCTAGTGCCGATAAACTGTTGGCAACCTGAGCTGCGTGAGTAATAAAGTCAGCGTAGCTTACTACGGTGTTGTCAATAGGGTCGGTGATGAAAGCCGTAGCGCTATTTTCATGTGGCGCAAACAGTTTGTCGTAAAGCGGATTAGCCATAAAGAGTTTTCGTTATTAATTTATAAACCTACGCCCATTACAGCGTTGGGTAGCCAGGTAGCGATGCCGGGAAACAGGCATAAAAGAACTATGGCCAGCACCATGCAGAATACGAATGGCATAGAGCCTGTCAAAATGGTTTTGAGTGAAATATCGGGAGCAATGCCATTAATGACATACAAATTCAAACCCACAGGCGGGCTGATAAGGCCAATTTCCATATTGATGGTTAAAATCACAGCGAACCAGATGGGGTCGAACCCGGCTGTGGTTATTATAGGTAGCAATATGGGGGCAGCCATTAAGATAACGGCCACTGGAGGTAAGAAAAATCCGGCCACCAATAAAAAGATGTTTATCGCCAGCATCAATACCCATCGATTCACGTCAAGTGTACCTATCCATTCGGCGATCGATTGCGTGATAAACAAGCTCGATAGCATGTAGCTGAACACGCCAGCTGCGGCAATAATAAACAGAATCATTACGCTTTCGCGTGTGCTATCGCGGAGCACGTGCCACAATTTTTTGGGGCTCCATAAACGATAAATAACCATAGCGATAACAATGCACAACAACGCACCAACCGCCGCGGTTTCAGACGGCGTGGCAATACCCCCGTACATTGCATACAGTACGCCAACGATAATAAATAGAAACGGAAGAACGCGCGGTAAAATTTCAAGGCGTTCTTTCCATGTATAGGTGCGGCTTTGCAACAGGGCTCTGTTGCCCGACTTGTATGTTGAGTACAAAGACCAAAGCATGAACAAGGTTACGAGCAATAAGCCCGGAAAAACACCGGCTAAAAATAATCGACCAATGGATGTTTCGGTTGCAATGCCATACACAATCATTGTAACGGAAGGGGGAATCAGAATGCCCAGTGTGCCACCGGCAGCGATGGAACCAGCAGCGACCCCGTCAGGGTAGCCGCGTTTGCGCATTTCCGGAATACCCATCTTGCCAATAGCCGCGCAGGTTGCCGGTGATGAACCGGACATAGCTGCAAACAACGCGCATGCACCAAGGTTTGAGATTACCAGGCCGCCGGGAATGCGGGTTAACCAACGTTCAAGCGCTTCATATAAATCAGCACCAGCTCGTGTAGACGCAATAGATGCACCCATGATGATGAACATCGGTATGGATAAAAGTGCAAAGCTATCGAGTTTGCCGAAAAATATTTCGGGCATAAGTTCTAGCGAACGTGCGCCATCGAACACCACCAAAAAGCCTGCTGACACGATAAGCAGACCAACGGCTACCGATACGCCTGAGAATAAAACCACAATGGTGATGATCGCAACCAGTGCACCTAAAGCAAGAGGATCCATTAGTTGTCGTTAATTCCGAAGGGGCGGTCGGCGCCAGTGAATACGTTAACGAGATCGGCCGTTAGCTGCAGGAAAAACAAGCCGAAGCCAACAGGCAGTGCCATGTAGGGAATCCATAAACGCACACCCCAAATAGTGTCTGACTTCCAGCCGCGATCCCATGCGACATGCCAGTATTCGAAGCCGTACCAGAACATAATGGCAACCACGGCCAGTGATGCCACAAGCACAATAATATGCAGCCAGCGCCGAAGCTTTTGTGGAAGATACAATGGCAATAAATCAACGTTCACATGGCCACGCAGCAGTTGCACATAAGACAACCCTAATAATGTAGCGCCAACGGCCAAATAAATTACGGCTTCGGTTTGCCATACCGTGGATTCGTTTCTTACAGATCGAACGTAAATCATTTGGCAGGTAATGATTACTGCCGTCATGATCATTGAAGCTGCGACCCAGCCAGCCAATGTCGACAACCCTGTTACCACGCGTACGAACAGGTTAGGGTTCTCGTTAGCAACATCACGGGTGTTAGGTGATGCTTTATTGTCGGCAGAGCTGCCGGCTGAGCTAGATGGGTCGCTGTGCATCGGTTTACTCTACTGCCAGTGCCATATCTAGAAGGGACTGGCCATCGGAGACTTCATCGACAAAGAGCTTGTATGAAGTGTCTTTGGCAACAGCTTGCCAGGCAGCGAAATCGTCGGCAGACATTTCTGCAATCTCAACACCCGCTTCTTGGTAAACCTCAACCGATGCGGCGTCTTGCTTTTTTGCTTCAGCAAGATAAAAGGCTTCGGCCTTTTCTGCGCCAGCTAACAGTGCAGCTTGTTGAGCATCGTTTAAACCTTCAAATGTGCTTTTGTTCATCAGTAGTGGTTGATACATAAACCAGAGAGCGTAGTCGCCAGCCGGTGTATAGCACGAGACCTGCTCATAAATGCGGTAGGACACAAACGAACTAGATGATGTGTTCGCAGCATTCAACACGCCGGTTTGCATGGCGTTGTAAATTTCAGAGCTTGCCATAGACGCAATAGAGGCACCAGCACCTGCCAGCATTTGCTCAAACGCCTTACCGGCAGCACGCGTTTGCAAGCCTTTCACATCATCGGGTTTAGTGATGCATTTATCTTTACCGACGAATCCGCCTGCAAGATAGCCGTGAACCAATACCATGACATCGTCTTCAGCCATTTTTGCTTCCAGCGCTTCCATGAACGGTGATGCGCTAAGTCGCGCTGCATGATCGTGGTTTTTGACCAACCCAGGCATAAGCGTGAGGTTGAACGCGGGCTGCTGGCCACCTGCATAACTTAACGGGAATACCGTCATGTCCAGTTGACCACGACTTAGCGGCTTGTACTGTTCACGTGGCTTGAACAACGATTTAGATCCGAAGATTTTTATTTCCAGATCAACATTGGCCGCGGCCACTTCGTCGGCCACAATCTGAGCGACCTGGTGACGTACATCCTGATTCGACCATTGGTGAGACAGACGCAGTTCAGCAGCTGACAAATTGGTTGCGGCGGCCAGGCAGGTAAGGCCAACGGCGAAGGAACGTATTGTTATAGTCATGTTCGTTTTCTCTCCTGTGGTGTGCTCTGGTATCCAGAGATTTTGAAATTGTATACAAGAAATGAACATAGGTATACTGTACAAACGAGCGTAATTTTTTTTAAGACCCAAATGAACCAGCGGCGAGCCGACAGCATTGCATCAGAATTGGAAGAGTCGATACTCCGTGGCGATTACAAAGATGGTGATCGCCTGGACGAGACCAAGCTGTCGGTTGAGTTTGGTGTTTCCAGAACGCCACTGCGAGAAGCCTTGCAGAAACTCACACTCTCCGGGCTAATTGAGCACATACCTCGACGTGGCGTATTTGTTCGTCAACCCGGGCCGGTGGAACTCATGGAGTTGTTTGAAATGATGGCTGAGCTGGAAGCCAGTTGCGGCCGGTTTGCAGCCACGCGAATTTCAGAAGCTGCGTTGGATGAGTTGCGAGAGGCCAATACCGTGTGTCAGAAAGCGGTTGAAAACAATGAACCCGATGAGTACTTTAAGAACAACGAACGATTTCATCGAATTATCTACCGGGAATCTGGCAACCGAGTGCTCGAGCAGGAAGCGGCGCGTTTGCATCAGCGACTAAGGCCATACCGCCGAGTGCAGTTACAGGTACGAGGGCGGTTGCCCGAATCCATGAACGAGCACGAGCAAATAGTAAAAGTCTTGTCAGACGGCAGGCCGGAGCAGGCGGCCAATGCCTTGCGGGATCATGTGGCGGTGCAGGGCGATAAGTTTTATCACCTGTTAGTCAATTTGAAAGAGACGGGGTAGCGTTATCGGTTTAGCTTTGCGATCGAAATATGCAGCCTGTCCATCGCCTTGGCCAGTACATCCAGCGACGCCGCTGTTGAAATTCGAACAAACGGCGACAAATCGTACGCGCTACCGGGGACGGCTGCAATGCCAGCATCTTTAAGAATGTAAGCTGTTATCGCGGCATCGTCGTTTAATGTTTCACCATCTGGGGTCTTGGCGCCAATTAATGCATGGCATCCAATTAAGCCGTAAAAAGCGCCGCCGGGTGGGTCTAGTGTTAAACCATCAATAGCAGCGATACGTTCTACGACTAAATTACGACGAGCTTCAAACGCTGCGCAAAATTCTTTCACCGCATCTTGCGGCCCATTCAAAGCCGCCGCTGCTGCGGCCTGAGCGATAGCGCAAGCACCGGAGCTTATTTGGCTTTGGACTTTTGTCATTGCTGCAATAAGCGGTTGCGGCCCGGCTCCGTAACCAATGCGCCAGCCAGTCATTGCATACGCTTTTGAAACACCGTTTACGGTTAGTGTGTGATCTTTCAGCGACGGGTTTGCAGCGGCAAAAGATAGAAACTTCCTGCCATCAAATAATATATGTTCATAGATCTCGTCTGAAAGAATCAGAACGTGAGGGTGTTTTTCCAGCACGGCACCCAAGGCCCTTAATTCATCATCACTATAAACTGCACCTGCAGGATTGGACGGCAGGTTTAGTAAAAGCCAGCGCGTTTTGGGAGTAATGGCAGATTCGAGTTGTTCGGGTGTTAATCGAAACCCACTTTCCGCGGGGCAGCTAAGCGCAACCGGTGCACCCCCAAGAATAAGAATGATATCTTTGTACTGGCCAAAGTAGGGTGCACAGAGCAGTACTTCATCCTCGGGCTCAAGCGTTGCCATCATGGCGTTAAACAGTACCTGTTTGGCACCGTTTGAAATAATAACTTCATCGACGCTATAACTTAAATTGTTCTCCCGATTCAATTTGTCAGCTGCCGCCTGTCGCATTGCCAGTGTGCCATTGGTTGGCGGGTAGCGTGTTTCGCCTCGTAAAGCGGCTTCGTGTGCTGCGGTAATGATATGTTCTGGCGTATCGAAGTCAGGCTCGCCCAGGCCGAGATCAACCACATCTTCACCACGTGCTTTTGCATCTTTTGCGGCCTGGCTAACCCACGCGGATGCGGAAGGCTTAACGGGGTCAAGTCGGCTGGCGGCAAATTTCATAACATTGCTCCGTGAGGTCAACGAACTAGCTCGATTAGCGGGTTAGAGGAGTAAGCATAGCGCCCATCTTGATAATGGGCGCGCAGGATGTCTACGCGATTACGCAGGCAGGATAGTGTTGGACGTTAACTGAGTTATGACGCTCAACTTTATTGGTTAGCGATTCGTTTAACTATCGGTTTTATTGTGTTCACGCGTCAAAAGCACTTTTTCCCAGTTCAATGACGTTTCAACAATTTTATCCAGATCATCAAACTGTGGCGTCCAATCTAATGTGTCGTGGATTTTGTCGACCGCTGCAATCAGCGATGGAGGGTCGCCTGCGCGTCTTGGTTTTTCTATTACTTTAATTGGCGAGCCGTGCACGCTATTCACTGCATCTATAACTTCGCGCACGCTGAAGCCGTGTCCGTAACCACAATTCATTAGTGTTGATTCACCACCGGCTCGTAAGTAGTCTAGCGATGATAAATGGGCACTGGCCAAATCGGAAACGTGTATATAGTCTCTGACGCCCGTGCCGTCTGGCGTGGGGTAGTCGGTACCAAATACGTACAGCTGATCGCGCTTGCCAAGTGCAACTTCAGCTGCCACTTTTATCAGCAGTGTTGCTTCCTTGGTTGATTGGCCAATGCGTCCATCAGGGTCTGAGCCTGCGACATTAAAGTATCGAAGAATGACATGTTTGAGTGGGCAGGCGTGGCTTAGGTCTGTCAGCATGGCTTCTGACATGAGCTTGGACATGCCATAGGCATTGATAGGCGCTGTTGGCAGGTTCTCATTGCAGGCTTTGCCATCGTTATCCGGTATTCCGTACGTGGCTGCAGTGGAAGAGAAGATGAAGTGTTTAATGTCGTTATCTTGGCAAACCTGTAGTAAGTTACGCGTGCTGCACGTATTGTTGGCGTAGTACTTTAATGGGTTTTCCACGCTCTCTGGCACAATGGTGTGGGCTGCAAAGTGAATCACGGTGTCGATATCGTGCTCTTTAACCAGCTTGTCTACCAGATCCATGTCGCCTGTTTTGCCAACCACCAGTTCGCCGAACAAGACGGCATCTTCATTGCCGGTTGACAGGTCGTCGAGCACAACAATTTTTTCACCACGCTCGCCAAGTAGCTTAACGACGTGGCTGCCAATGTAGCCTGCACCACCGGTTACCAGAATTGTTTTATTTGCCATTACGTGTTTATCTCAATTTATAACTAATAGTTAAAGTAATAATGTTCGGTTAGGAAAAATCGCTTTCTTCAATCGACTTCTGCAATTTCAATGCACGCGATTGGCGCTTGCGTAATTTGATATTCAAAAACTCAACGCCCAGAGAAAATGCCATTGCAAAGTAGATATAGCCCTTGGGTATATGAAAATCCAAGCCTTCGGCGATTAGGGTCATGCCCACGAGTATGAGAAACGACAAAGCCAGCATCTTTATTGTCGGGTTCTCATCAACAAAATCGGATATTGATTTTGATGCGAACAACATCACGCCCACTGCAATAACAATGGCGATAACCATGATGCTTACCTGATCGACCAGGCCCACTGCCGTAATAACCGAATCGAGTGAGAACACAACATCGAGAATCGCTATTTGTATGAGTACGGAAAAGTAACTGGGTTGTGAACGTGGCGTAGCATGCTCTTCTTCAAGTTCCAGGCTTGCGTGAATTTCCCTGGTCGATTTGGTGAGAAGAAACAAGCCACCAAAAATCAGTATAAAGTCGCGCCCGGATAACGCGTGCCCGAACATCGTCACCCATGGATCTTGCAAGCGCATAACCCAGGTAATTGAAAATAGCAGCGCAAGTCTTGTTAGCATGGCTAGCGCAAGCCCGATTACGCGCCCGCTATCACGTTGCGATTCAGGAAGTCTGCTAACCAGAATGGAGATGAAAATAATATTGTCTATGCCAAGCACTATTTCCAACGTGGTTAACGTGGCAAGCGCTATCCAGGCTTCAGGACTCGAAATCCATTCAAACATTATTGCTCTCCACGTTTCGGGTTTTTCACTTTAAAATTAACGCTTTGTTAAACCTGATCACGACTTTTATACTCCACCTGTTCTGTTGCTTTGTCGGCACGTGTTTAATCGTTGCCTGATCGTTAACGTGCCATAGCTGGTTGGCGTTCGTGGACGAGTGTTTGGCATGATGCTTTGGGCGTTGGTGTTTTTGGCGAAATGGGCGCTTTTATTCATCTGGATTATGATCAGGTGAATTGTTGTGGGTTTATGATATGCGAGTTCATCTTCTCTTGTTGAAACTTTTTGTGCTTTGGCTTGCTGCGCAAGTTGTATTACACAGCCAGTAATACCCTGCTCGCAATAGAAAGAAACAGCCACTAATGGAAACCGGCAATAAAGTAAGTATATTTGCCTATAAACTTCGCCCGTAATTCGCGGTTAAGTGTACCATCTTGGTAATCCTATTTATCCACACAACTTTACAATACAGGCCTTGTGATGAGTCATAACTGGTGTGCCGATGTAGAAGCGGGTGCAGTGTTACTAACGGTCAATCAACGGTTGTCCCGTCACTATTTGCGCCAGTATTCCGATCAGCAATTGCAGGCTAACCGAACATGGTGGGAGACGCCGAGTATTCTTCCGCTCAGCGCGTGGCTGAAGCAAGTCCACGCTGAGGCCGTCGCGAAAGGCTCGTCAGGCAATATCTTACTTGCGGACATCGCTGCCGAGCGTGCATGGCAGCAGACGGTTGCGCAAGATGAAGCAGCGTCTAATCTGCTGGATACCGACCTGGCCGCTGCGAACGCACAAAAAGCCTGGCGCGTTGCTAATGCATGGGGGTTAACGGGTGTATCGCTAAATGACCCAATGGCAAGCGATGATCAACAGGCGTTTGCTCGCTGGCGTGCCGCTTATGTAAAGCATTGCAAACGTCACCAGCTTATCGATAACTCCACCATCGCCACGCACATAACCGAGCTTATTGCTACGCAGACCATTCAGTTACCAGAGAAAGTGTTGCTTGCGGGTTTTCTCAGTATTTCAGTACAGATTCAACAGCTACTCGACGCGCTGCGCGAGCAAGGTGTTACTGTGGTCAATCTGTTGCCAACTAACGAGAAACCTGCCACACCTGTACCCACCGCGAACATGCACAGGGTTATACACGTAGATGACGACGCAGCTTTTACGCTCATTGCCCGCGAAGTAAGGCGGTCGATAGAAGATAACCCCAATCAGCATGTGGGCGTTGTCGTGCATGATCTACAGCAACGCCGATCGCAAGTGTTACGCGCATTCGATAGCATTTTTTTTCCGGCGCTCAATCCTCATGAAATAAACGCGGTTGGTCGGCCATACGATCTATCCATTGGTTTACCACTAAATGAGCAAAGTGTGGTTCGGACAGCGCTGTTGTTTCTGACGTTGTTGGTGAAGGGTTTAGACGATACCGAGTTGTCTGCGTTTTTATTGAGCCCTTATCTACCCGGTAGCGACAAGGATGCTCGGGCGCGTGAACGACTCGATCGGCAATGCCGTGATAATCGTATCAGACGTGTTGGTTTTTTCGAATTTATCGCGCTTTTACCCAAAGGGGATGCACTACGATCACCGCTTCAGAAAGTTGCTAAAAAGAAGTGGGAAAAGCAGTCGGGCGCGGCTGTCTGGGCAGAACACTTTGGTGCCGCCTTACGTGCACTCGGGTGGCCGGGCAAATCGATCGACAGCGAGGAGTACCAAACCGTTGAGGCGTGGAATAGCTGCCTTGATGATTTTCAAGTGCTCGACGATGGCGAATCCATGAACGATGTGCGTGCGTTGCGTTTGTTGGTCAGGTTGTGCAGATCGCGTGTGTTCCAATTGGAAACGGCTGCAACACCCATACAAATTATGGGTCGTCTGGAAAGTCATGGCTTAGACTTCGACAAGCTTTGGGTAACCGGCATGGATTCTGACCAGTGGCCGCCCATAGCAGTACCTACCTCATTTCTTCCGATTCTTCAGCAACAAGATGCAGGCGTTCCTGATTCATCGCCAACACTGCGTTTGGCTCTGGCTATTGATGAGCTGGAATTGTGGAAGCGCTCTACCAGTGAATTGTATTTGTGTCATGCACAAACAAGAGATGGTCTGGAACTAAGTCCTGCATCGATTATAGATACCGATGCGTGCTTACCGATTGAGTTGGATGCCACAGAGTTAAACGCAGTAGCGCAAAGCGACACTGCGGGGCAGATCATGCGCAGTATCAGCGTGCAGCTTATTGACGATACGCACGGGCCTGAATTAGCAGAAGGAACAAAAGTCAAAGGCGGCACACGCTTGTTGGAAAATCAGGCGCGTTGCCCGTTCAAAGCGTTTGCATTACACCGGCTCGGAATCAAGAAGCTTGAGGAAGCCGGTTTGGGGCTGGACCCGAGACAACACGGAAACCTTTTTCACCATTGTATTGAGCTTTTCTGGAAACAAGTCGGTAGTCATACAGCGTTAACAGCCATGCCGTCTGATGAGCTTCACAAGCTGTACACATCCGTTATCGAGCAATCGATGAAGGAATACAGTATTGAGCCGAAGCTGCAGGGCATTCAGAGTCGCCATTTATATCGCCTGCTAAGTGAGTGGGTGAATGAAGTTGAACTGAAGCGACAGCCGTTTACTGTCACTGAAGTAGAGCAGGAGCTGGATATCACTATTGCAGGCGTTGGTATTTCGGTAAAGGTCGATCGGGTCGATACGCTGGCCACCGGGCAAACGGTGGTAATCGATTACAAGACAGGTCAGCACAACACGATTAAAAGTTGGGGTGAGCCACGCATAGAGAACCCCCAACTGCCGTTATACGTTGGCACCAACGAAGATGTGGAAGGTGTTTGCTTTGCGCAGGTTTTTCCAAACAAATACACCTTAATCGGTACGACATCGGAAGACAATATCGTTAGCAATCTGAAGTCGCCACAGAACCACAGCTCATTAAAAAATTCGTTAAACAGTTGGGATGAAGCCCGGGTGCACTGGAGCGAATCACTCAACATGCTGGCAACTGAAATAAGACACGGCTGTGCGACTATCACCCCCGTTAAAAAGGCATGTGAGTATTGTGAGTTGCCAACGCTGTGCAGGATTGATAAAAATCTGATTGATCTGGAAACTGAGGAAGAATCATCAGATACGGCGGGGAGCGAATTATGAGCGAGCTCATTGAAAGCAATCAAAACGAACAACAAGCGCTTGGTTCTCCAGCCGACATAGCGGTGAGAGAGCAGGCACTTGATCCTTCAAAGTCCTTTATCGTACAAGCACCGGCCGGCTCGGGCAAAACAGAGTTGCTCACGCGTCGTGTATTAAAGTTACTCACACTGGTTGACGAGCCGGAGGAAGTTTTATCGATTACCTTCACCCGCAAAGCTGCCAGTGAGATGCGTGCGCGCGTTGTCGAAACCCTGCATACAGCGGCAAGTGGTGTTCCCCCGGAGAACGCCTATCAGCGTGAGGGTATTGAGCTTGCGCAGGCAGTACTGAAGCGCGATGCGGAACGAGGTTGGCAGCTACTGCAAAATACGCAGCGCTTGAACTTACGCACTATCGATGCACTGTGTACAACATTGGCTCATCGATTACCGGTTGTGTCTCAGCTTGGCGGTCCAGCAGGCTTGGTTGATGATGCCAGGCCTCTGTATAAACGCGCCGCTGAGCAACTCCTTGAACACCGTGCAGAAGAACTCGATTTACTGTTGCTGCAATTGGGTAATCGGCATGAGCACGTGCAATCCATGCTCGCAGACTTGTTGGCTAATCGTGACCAATGGAGTGACTATGTCAATCTGGGAATACCGCACGATGAACTCAGAGTATTACTTGAAGCCAAACTACAACAACTGATTTTGAGTCGCTTGGATGATGTCAACGATGCCATTCCAACCGAGACGCTGAGTGCGCTTTGTGCTGTGTTAGCGAAAGTGGGGCCTGTTTATAAATGTGTACTCGATGATTCTGGAAAAGCCAAGCCGCGCGATCTTCAACGCGCCAGTGTGTTGTCAGCGATATCGAAACCGCCCGACGTCACCATTGATGATTTGCCGATTTGGGATGCGATTGCGCAATCATTGTTAACCGCGAGCGGTGCGCCTGGTTTACGAAAACCTCGCGGGCTGAACCGACTTGCAGGTTTTCCAAATGCTGCAAAAGATGCGGAACTGTCGGGCGTATCGGTGGAAGAGCTGAAGGCGCGCAAGGAGCGCATGATTGAATTGCTTGAAGACATTTCATCGATTCCGGGTATTGTCGAATTACTCGACGAGGTGCGGCGTTTGCCCTCTGGGCGTTATGAAGATAAAGACTGGGCGTTGTTGTCGCAGCTGTTGAATATGCTGCCTGCGCTGCTCGATAACCTGAAGTCTGTGTTTGCTGAGAAAGGGAAAATCGATTTTGTAGAAATGACCCGACGTGCGCAGCTTGCACTGGGTGCCGAAGATGAGCCAACCGATTTAGCGCTTGCGCTTGATATGCGAATTAAACATGTTCTGGTGGATGAGTTTCA
>CAKZUP010000045.1 GCA_937922945.1 uncultured Granulosicoccaceae bacterium | reverse complement strand
ACACGCGCCAAATGTAGTGAGTACATTCGATGCCATGCTTCCAGGAATACAGAGCTTTAGATCAGTTAACACCCAATCATGGTTTCTTGGTGTCGGTAAATTTTCAGGTACAGACAAGGCCGGCGGCATACAGATGCACAGCGGTTCGGAAAAATTGTTGGAGTTGTTACCAACGAAAAAAGCCATTGGTTCGGGAAAGTAGTCTGGTTGGTATTTCCAATGCGGGAAATCGGGCTCTGAGTGTGGGTCGCTCCATCGGGCGACTAGTCCAAAAGGCGAGCCTTCCACATTTATGGCCCGCTCTACCAGTCGCAATTCTTTACCCGCACCGTTCATTGCTTCCGCTATGTCGTGTAGATACAGAAACTCAAGCGTTGTGTTATTAAAAAAAAAGCGACGGTTGCTGGTGCCCTGACCAGTGTGACTATTCCCACGACCTTCTTTCAAACCAATGTCGACTAACGCATCGGCCTCTGGTGCTTGCGGGCTAACAATAATAAACAGATGATCGAGTCGCAACATGTGTGATTAAAACTTGATAGTGAGTATCTTGCTGACACAAAGGGCATAGCGAAAGCCACGCCAGATTATAAGCGTTTAAAGCCTGCATTTTGTAATATTTCGATTAACATCGTTCTAGCGGCATTACGATGGTCGCGCGCAATTTTGCCGGCAAGTGTGGCATCGCCCCCGAGGATGGCGTTAAGGATGGCCTTGTGATCTTCTTGCGATTGTTCTGGCAGTGGGCGCATATGTAGCGTGACCATTCGTAGCCTGCGCATTTGTTCGTGGATATTTCGCGTAATGGTCACTAGCTGCTCATTGCCACTGAGCTTGACTAATTCGCAGTGAAATTCTTCATCTGCCGCAATCCAGGCGTGGCGATCCTCTCGTGCTAAAGCGCACCCGATAGTGTCTATCAGTGTCTGTGCTTCGCTGATCATGTTCATTGAGAGTTCGGCGGAGGCCGCACGGGCTATGGCGAGACATTCAAGTTCGGTTAATACGTCGTAGAAGTTATTAATGTCACTAATTGAGATCGCTTTTATTCTGATGCCCTTGCGCGGCTTTACTTCCAGCAGGCCTTGCGCTTGAATCATCAGTGTTGCTTCACGAACGGGTGTTCGTGACATGCCTAATAGTTCTGCGAGTTCAGTTTCGAGATGGTTGGAATCGGCAGCCAGTTCGCCGCTAAAAATCAATTGCTTGATTTTTTGCATCGCTACAATAGTAGCAGGGGGAGATTTTGCCGGTTTGAGGATACGCGTCATACATCAACCCTGATACGATCATCCATAACACCGTATTTATTTTAACGATAAAAAAAATACTCGGTGGGAATGTAACATAAACTTTTGGGTTGTGCATCGCGGTATTTTAGACGTAAACAAGAAGAATAATGCGCGAAATAGACATGTGTTTAGTACATTTAGGTTATATGCCAACCGAATCCTTTTTCACACTGACTTGACACGAGGTGGCACACGTGAAGCCTATTGGAGCTGAAGAATGAAGTACACAAAAGCGTCTCTAACCGAGTTCGCAAACCAGGTGCTGATGGGTTTTGGATGCTCAGAAAGCGAAGCTGAAATCGTCTCGAACCATCTGGTGTTAGCGAACCTGACGGGCCACGATTCGCATGGTATTGGCATGCTGCCCATGTATGGGTTACAGGTTCGTGATGGCAATTTGATTCCAAATCAAACGCCCGATTGTCACCCTTCCGTAGGGGCTATTTCCATTGTTGATGCCAAACGTGGTTTTGGTCATCGAATGGCTTTGCTTGCGCTCGATCATGCGATGCAAAGTATTGGCGAACATCGAGTCGCTATTCTGGGTCTAAGAAATTCTGGTCATGTGTCACGTGTGGGTACCTATTCTGAATATTGCGCTGCTAAGGGCTATGTATCGCTGCACTTCGTCAATGTTGTTGGTCACCCTCCGCTGGTTGCACCTTATGGTGCGAGAGAACCCGGATTTTCAACTAACCCGATTAGTATGGCTATGCCAGTTGATGGTCAGGCAAAGCCATTGTTGGATTTAGCCACCAGCACGGTTGCATTCGGAAAAATTCGTGTGGCAAGCAATAAGGGTGAACAAGTGCCACTGGGTAATCTTATAGACGCCAACGGTGTGCCGAGTACCGATCCCGATCCTATGGCACTGCGGCGAGAGGGCGCATTGTCGGCTTTCGGTGAGCATAAAGGCTCGGGCTTGGGCTTGTTTGTTGAGCTGCTGGCAGGAGCGCTTGCCGGAGGTGAAACCGTTGCAGCTGAAAATTATATTCCTGAGGGTGTGTTCAACAATATGCTGTCCATTATTATCGATCCAACCGCATTTAATAGTCGCGATGAAGTGACGCGTCGAACCCTGGAATTTTATGAGTACATTAAAGCGAAGCCTGCGGCTCAAGGTTCTGACGACGTGTTAATGCCCGGCGAGCCTGAGCTGGCGAGTAGCGAAAAACGTTCCTCAGAAGGGATTCCTGTTGATGCGGAAACTTTGCGACAAATCGTTGAAGTGAGCGGCGAATTTGGCTTGCAAGAAAAATCTTTGCGAGCACTTTTGGTTGCTGCGTAACGATCTTTGGTTGTGTGGGAATAATCGGTTGAGTAGCCAGGGAAGGGAGCGCTTAAGAAGCGCTCACCATGCCGCGTGCTGGTTTGTCGTTCTGGATCGTGAAAATCATGCCGTCGAGCAGCTCTTCAAGATCTGGTCGGGCGGAGGGGCCGTTGGAAATAGCGGCAATTTGAACCGTGTTATCAGGTCGGATACAGAACACTCCGGGTTCAGCGAATCGTCTATCGGTTTCATCTGGCGTGAGTGGGTCGCTAACGTATAAGCCGAGTTTATGCATATCGGCCTCTTGCAGTTCGCACGCGATATCGAAGGTCCAACCGAATTCGGTAACATCGCTTTTGGCTTTTTCTATGGTGTCTGCCGAGACGACGAAAATCTCAAAGCCTGCATCGCGCCAGGCAGTTTGCATGCTTTCGAGTTTGTTCAGGTACTTTTTGCAGCGGCCGCAGTGTTTGCCACGATACACGACAAGCAAACCCCATTTGCCGTCAAAACCATTATAGGTTGTAGATGTTCCATCGAGCCGCGTGGCAGCGAAGCTTGGCAATGGCGCGCCCGCAGATTGTTTTTTGGATGATGCAGTCATGTCAGATGTCATTGTTAAAATTGGAATAACAATCAGTATACGCCGCTGCAAAAGCTTGTAAAGCTTCTCCGGTCAGCACTATGCTCCAGTGTACCGATGCTAATCTGGGCTGCTACCACGGCGCCAGGTGTGATACTTCTCAACCCACTTAAGCAGCGTTTCCGGTTGGTTTGCGCGCTTCCATTCTCCGGCTGCGTACTTATTGGCTTCTGCCATGGTCGGGTAAATATGGATGGTGCCCAGAATTTTATTCAGACCAAGCCCGTGTTTCATTGCCAGTACATATTCAGCGATGAGCTCGCCTGCGTTGGCTCCGATAATGGTGACACCCAGTATTTTGTCCTTACCCGGTACAGTGAGTACTTTTACCATGCCATGATCAGCACTGTCGGCAATGGCCCGATCAAGATCGTCAATGCCGTAGGTTGTTACTTCATAGGCTTTGTTTTGTTCTTTGGCTTCCGTCTCGTTCAAACCGACACGCGCAACTTCCGGGTCGGTAAAGGTGGCCCAAGGTATAACGCGATAATCGGCACGGAATTTTTTAAACGTACCGAACAATGAATTAACGCTTGCGTACCACGCTTGATGGGCTGCGGTGTGCGTAAACTGATAGGGGCCGGCAACATCGCCTACTGCATAAATATTCGGGAATCGTGTTTGCAGGTAGTCGTTAACTTCAATGGTTCCATTGCGGCGGGTACTAATCTCCAGCTCTTCAAGCCCGAATCCCTCGGAGCGTGCGCTTCTGCCAACCGCGACAATGATCTCATCGAAAGCCAACCGGAGCTCTTCACCGTTGTGCTCACATATAAGCTGCTTCTCTCCACCGTTATCAACTTCTACTCCAACGGCTTTGGTATTTACCATTACGTTGACACCGTCTTCAATAAACTTCTGCTGCACCATATCCGAAATTTCCGGGTCTTCCCGATTCATGATGCGATCAACCATTTCAACTTGCCATACGTCGCTGCCAAGCCGCTTGAAGGCTTGTGTGAGTTCGCAACCAATCGGGCCGCCACCGAGCACAACGAGACGTTTTGGTAAGCTAGTAAGACCCCAGAGGTTATCGGAGGTTAAGTAGTTAATTTGATCCAATCCCGGAATAGGTGGCACGAACGGGCGGGCACCGGTTGCGACTATAATGTTGCGCGTTGTCAGTGTGCGACCGTTTACTTCAACGGTCCAGGGCGACGTGATTTCCGCCTCACCCTGAATAACATCAACACCCAGATTGGTATAGCGTTCAACTGAATCATGTGGTTCTATTTTTCGAATTACATCGTGCACACGAGACATTGTTTTGGCAAAATCAATTTCACCGGTCGCGGTTTCAACGCCGTATTTTGCAGAATGATTAATACTGTCCATGAGTTTGGCGCTGCGTATAAGTGCCTTCGACGGAACGCAACCGAAGTTCAGGCAATCGCCACCCATCTTGTGCTTTTCGATCAGTGACACTTTAGCTTTCACTGCTGCACCAATATAGGAAGAAACCAGACCACCGGCACCAGCGCCAATGGCAACGATATCCCGGTCAAAACTGTCAGGCTTCGGGTAGTCTGCGTAAACTTTTCGAGCTTGAATGATGTCAACAATTTTTTTAGCAACTAAGGGAAAGATGCCCAGAAGTGCAAATGAGAAAATCAGCTTTGGTGACAATATTCCACTCAGGCTGTCTATTTTTGCTAACTGAGTACCGGCATTCACAAACACGACAGTGCCTGCCAACATACCGAGTTGACTAACCAGATAAAATACACCTGTTTTTAATTTGGTCAGTCCCATTCCCAGATTAATCAGAAAGAATGGAAAGATGGGGACCAACCGAAGTGTGAATAAATAAAACGCGCCGTCTTTATCGATATTGTCGTTAAAGGTTTTAAGCTTATCGCCAAACTTGGACTCGATAGTATCGCGCAGTAAGTAACGTGACACGAGAAAAGCAATGGTGGCACCAATGGAGGATGCAAAAGAGACCAGCAGGGTGCCTGTGAATAAACCAAAAATTGCGCCTGCTGCCAGAGTCAATATGGCTGCTCCCGGCAAAGAGAGCGAAGTAGCTGCGACATAAATGGCGAAAAAGCTGCCAATCACAGTCCAAGGCTTATTGGTGTACAGATCGTTCAGCGACTCTTGTTGGCTCTTCAAGTAGTCCAAACTTAAAAACCGCCCCAAATCAAGAATGAAAAATGCGGCCACCAGCGCGATAACGATGGCGAATATGACTTTCTTGTTCTTCATGGCGTTTTTATCCGAACCTCGGTGAGGGTTAACAAATCATAATCAATGCTGATTAGGATGGAATCTGCTCTCAGTAGTTCCATTCATACTTGTTTGGTTGCTAATTCGGTACCATAACAACCCATGTGTAGTGTGACAGATATTAGAATGCCAACCAATTCCGCCCAAGTAACACTGGTGGCGCCGGGCTGCTTTTCCGAACTTTCCGTCAGCGAACCGGAATTAAACCCTGCGAAGGGCGATAGCGCCAGAATAGCAGCCGAGCTGAACGCGGCTTCTGTGCTCAAAACAGACTACAGCAGCTACGAACAAGCGGTGCTGGGTAGCCTTGGCCAGGCCGGCGTGGCGTTGGGGGATTTGCCCGTTGCGCAGCACTGCTTGTTGATTGACGCTCAAGCCTCGTCCTATACCGATTGCGTCTGTGCAGAACTGGTTCATCTGCAGGCCGACACCTCCAACGCGCGGCTTATTCCTCATCAAGCGCTGGATATTAGCGCAGATGATTCGAAGCGGCTGGTTGAATCTGTTAATGGCTTGGTGGAAGAAGATGGACTCAAACTGATTCGCAAAGATACGGGTGAACTGTACTTCACCGGTATGCCAGCCATGCAACTCGATTCGTGGCCAGCACATTCTTTGGCCACAGGCAAAATAGCGAACTACCTGCCTCGACAATCTGAAGCCGGCGATTGGCGGCGTCTACTCACGGAAGTACAGATGCTGTTTCATGATCACCCGGTGAATGCTGAGCGAGCGCAACGACAACTGTTGCCGATCAATGCAATTTGGTTTTGGGGTGGTCGACGGCTGGAGCAGTATGCGCCTACCGATGTGGACACGTTAGTAGCAGCCGATGCGTTTTCGCACGGTTTGGCCTCGGCCCTGAAGATCCCGGTGCGCGATGCGTCCGCGATCGATTGGCAGGCTATCGATGGAAAAGTGGTTATTGTTGAACTCGGTGTTTACGATGCCTGGCTAAAAGGCGATGTCGATGCGCTACTGCAAGCCAAGCACACGCTGAATACGCGATGGATTGAACCTGCTCAGCAGGCGGTTGCCGACGGATTAATTCAGCAGTTTGTGCTGGATGGTTGTGAAGGTCAGGCGATCGTTGAAACGCAAAAAAAGCGCACCGGCTTCTCGCTGCTGAGTTCATCGCGACGCCTTTTTTCCCAACTAACCGGTAGCACATCGGCAAAGAGCCCAACAGCCAAATCATCCAAGCGCTCGTGAGTGTATCGGTCTCCATAGTGCGTGCTACTTTGCCGACACCCCTGCGCGAATTGCACGACAACCCATTGGTGAATCGCTTGTTCAATGCAAGGGATGTACAAACGCCAGATGAAATGAACTTTGCGCTGGCTGATTTACCACGACCGGATTCGTTGCTTGGCATTGACGCAGCGGTAGAACGCTTGCTGCAAGCTCGGCTTGAACAACAGAAAATCATGATAGTGGGCGACTACGATTGTGATGGCGCGACCAGCACGTGTTTAGCGGTATTGGCTTTAACCGCGATGGGTTATGACCATATCGATTATCTGGTACCAAACCGATTCGACTATGGATACGGCTTGTCGCCAGCAATCGTTGATGTTGCGGTGCAGTCGCAACCCGATCTTATCGTCACCGTCGATAATGGCGTTGCCTCTGTCGACGGCGTGGAGCGCGCACGCGATCACGGCGTTGATGTGATTATTACCGATCATCACTTACCACCAGCCGTGCTGCCCCGCGCCGTTGCTCTAGTGAATCCCAATATCCCTGGTGCGACTTTTCCTAGTGGAAATCTGGCCGGTGTCGGTGTTTGCTTTTATGTGCTGTTGGCCTTGCGTGCCAGGCTCAACAGCCAGGGGCTTGTCGGAAAAGAGGTGAAACTAGCAGATTATCTTGATTTGGTGGCCATAGGCACGGTAGCCGATGTGGTACCGCTGGATAAAATCAATCGCACATTGGTGGAGCAAGGCTTGCGTCGCATTCGGCGTGGGTTTACCCGGCCAGGCGTGCTGGCGCTGCTTTCTCGGGCAGGTCGTGTTCCCGAGCGTATAAACACCGCCGATATCGGATTTGCACTCGGACCCAGACTTAATGCCGCGGGCAGACTGGATGACATGACGCGTGGCATAGAGTGCTTGTTAAGTGATAACGATGCGCAGGCTTTAACGCTTGCAACTGAGCTCGATACGCTGAATCAGCAGCGCAGAGGCATTGAGCAGAAAATGCGCGAGGAAGCCGAGTCGATACTGGCTCAGGAAGCGCTTTTGTCGGAAGCTGCAAGTGTTGGTTTTGGCGTGGTCTTATTCAATGAAAGCTGGCACCAAGGCGTTATCGGCATTGTTGCAGGAAGGTTAAAAGAGCAGCTAAATAAACCAGTCGTGGTGTTTGCCGCAGATGGAGATCAATCGATAAAGGGTTCGGCGAGGTCAATACCCGGTGTGCATATTCGCGATGTGCTCGATGCGGTTGCCACGCATAATCCTGATTTAATTGAAAAATTTGGTGGGCATGCCATGGCTGCTGGTCTGTCGTTGCCGCGTTCACGGTTCAGTGAGTTTAGCGAGGCGTTTACTGCTGAAGTAAAGCGGGTATTGGATGGTGAGCTCCCGGGCCGGGAGTTACTCAGCGATGGTGGACTGCGCGATGCTGATCGCACCTTGTTCAATGCACAACTTATTAGCGAAATAGCGCCTTGGGGGCAGGAGTTTCCCGCACCTCAATTCGACGATGTATTCATTGTCGAAAGCACCCGTTCGGTAGGTACAGGGCACTTGAAACTTCGCTTAAGGTCGAGCCCGGAGGCTGGCCAAGAGGATTATGGAGATATTTATGAAGCCATCGCCTTCAATCAGGCCGATTGCTTCCATACAGGCGATGTCGTGCATATTGTTTATGCGTTGTCGGTGAATCATTATCGTGGGAATCAGAGTTTGCAGCTGCTGGTGCGGCACGTCCAGCTCTACACTGAGACTGCATAAGCAGGCCATATAGACAGATAAATACAGCTCAATTGCGCTAAACTTGACGGCTAAACTTCAAATACAAGACCGTTTCACCATGATCGAAATTGCTCCCCACGTATTGCATATTGAAGACCTGCGCGCGCGTGCCGATTCCCTTCGGGGGTATCTTTGACTACCAAGGCAAAAAAGAGCAATTAGAAGAAATTCTTCTCGAGCTTGAAAATCCTGATGTCTGGTCTGATCAGGAGCGTGCACAGAAACTGGGACAACAGCGAGCCTCTTTGCAAGATACGCTAGACGTATTTGATACGCTCGATGCCGGTTTAGGTGATGCCGTCGATTTACTGGAAATGGCGCGTGATGAAGCAGACGAAGAAACGCTCAATGCAGTCATCGCTGATCTTGCCAATTATGAAGACCGTGTCGCGGGGCTTGAGTTTCGGCGAATGTTCGCAGGCGACAACGATGCGGCGAATGCGTTCTTGGATATTCAGTCCGGTAGTGGCGGCACCGAAGCGCAAGATTGGGCGGAAATGCTGTTGCGGATGTTTTTGCGTTGGGGTGAACGCGAGGGCTTTAAAACCGAACTAATTGAAGTATCTCCTGGCGATGTTGCCGGTATAAAATCAGCCACCATTCGATTTGAAGGCGAGTACGCATTCGGTTGGTTGCGCACAGAAACCGGTGTACATCGATTGGTGCGCAAGAGCCCATTCGATTCCGGCAGTCGACGCCACACATCATTCGCTGGTGTGTTTGTTGCGCCTGAAATAGACGATGATATTGATATCGACATAAACCCAGCCGATTTGCGCATCGATGTTTATCGTGCAAGTGGTGCAGGTGGCCAGCACGTTAACCGAACCGAATCAGCGGTAAGAATCACGCATGGCCCCTCTGGCATCGTTGTGCAATGTCAGAACGATCGGTCTCAGCATAAGAATAAAGCGACGGCAATGAAGCAGTTGAAATCAAAATTGTATGAGGCTGAATTGATGAGGCGCAGTGGTGATCAGCAAGCCGTTGAAGATGGTAAGTCAGATATTGGCTGGGGTAGTCAGATTCGTTCCTATGTTCTCGATCAGTCGCGAATAAAAGATTTACGCACCAATGTTGAAACCAGCAATACGCAGGCAGTTCTCGACGGCGACCTTAACCAGTTTTTAAAAGAAAGTTTAAAAGCCGGGCTTTAATTTCACCCGGTTAGCCATTCACCGAACCGGTGAATGAACAATGAACCATCACTCGCTCAGCCAGCATGCTGACTTTGCGAACTAAGACATACCGATCATGAGTGAAGACGAAAATCAATTAATAGCCCAACGTCGGGAGAAGCTGGTTGCGATGCGCGAGCAGGGCAACCCTTTTCCAAACAAGTATCAGCCAACGCACAAAGCCGCTCAACTGCATGCCGAGCACGGCGTGAAGGAAAAAGACGCTTTGGCTGAAGAAGGCATACCGGTGAGCATTGCCGGGCGCATGATGTCGCGCCGCATTATGGGCAAGGCAAGCTTTGCAGGCTTGCGCGATGTCAGTGGCAATATTCAGCTGTTTGTTCAACGCGAACAATTGGGTGAAGACGCTTATGCTGATTTTAAAGCCTGGGACATTGGCGACATTGTTGGTGCTGAGGGTACGTTGTTTATCACAAAAACCGGTGAACTGAGCGTGAAGGTGAGTCAGTTGCATCTGCTCACGAAGTCGCTGCGACCACTGCCTGAAAAATTTCATGGCTTAAGCGATCAGGAAACGCGTTACCGGCAACGCTATGTCGATCTGATTATGAACGAAGAGACTCGCGCAACTTTTCGTATGCGCACAGCTGTTGTCGGTTATATCCGGCAGTTTCTTATTGAGCGTGAATTTCTCGAAGTTGAAACCCCTATGATGCAAGTGATACCTGGTGGGGCGGCAGCGCGACCGTTTGTGACTCATCATAACGCGCTGGATATGGAATTGTTTTTACGTATCGCGCCAGAGTTGTATCTGAAGCGTCTGGTCGTGGGCGGCTTTGAACGCGTGTTTGAAATCAACCGAAACTTTCGTAACGAAGGTTTAAGCACACGGCATAACCCGGAATTCACCATGCTTGAGTTTTATCAGGCCTACGCCACATACGAACACTTGATGGATCTCACCGAAGAGATGTTTCGTGGCCTTGCTGAGAATGTGGTTGGCAATATGCTTATACCCACAGAAGACGGCGAGGGTACGTTCGACTTCGGCAAGCCGTTCACTCGACTCAGTCTGTTTGATTCCATACTCAAGTATAACGATAACGTTACTGCCGATGCGCTGGCCGATATAGATCAAGCAACAGCGTTCGCGAAGTCTTTACACATTGACGTTAAGCCTAATTGGGGTTTGGGAAAAATACAAACCGAGATTTTTGAAGCGACAGTGGAAGAAAAGCTACACGATCCAACGTTCATTACGCTGTACCCAACCGAAGTGTCACCGTTGTCACGCCGCAACGATGATGATCCTTCAGTGACAGATCGCTTTGAGTTGTTTGTCGGTGGCCGCGAACTGGCAAACGGTTTTTCCGAGCTTAATGATGCCGAAGATCAGGCTGAACGTTTTAAAGCTCAAGTTGCTGATAAAGATGCCGGAGATGAAGAGGCGATGCATTACGACGCGGACTACGTGCGTGCGTTGGAATACGGAATGCCGCCAACCGCCGGTGAGGGTATTGGTATAGATCGGTTGGTTATGCTGCTAACGGCCTCGCCAACGATTCGAGATGTTGTATTGTTTCCGCATATGCGGCCTGAAGCCTAGGCCGCACACTGGGTGAGTTCGTGCTGGATGCCTAGCCTTCCAGCGTCCAGGTAAACCACTCGCCTTTGTATCCGTTGATATAGTACGATTGAGTCACCACTAGCCCGGATGCCTGGGCCTGCACGCTTGTGGTAATTTCTACGATGTAACTACCGCCTGTATAATAATCATGGCCGTTTGCCTTGAATGGCCATAAATCAGATCTGTTTTCCAGTTGTTGACTTAAGCCCAGATCGATACTGGCTGGATAGAACTGAGATTCCCGAACGGTTAAATTTCTGCGTCTGAGAAGCTGGGAGCTGGTGTAGTTGTTATTTGGTCCGCGCAGCCATTGCTGGGCTTCTGCGATGTATAACGTAGAGGAGGCAACTTTGCGATTCGAATTTTCCCAAGCCGTTAGTTGCATCTGTCCATTCAGCGTGTTAATTCGCTCAATGTCTTCGAGTAAAAATGTGGTTGGATTTATTCTGTGGGTTGCATCATCGCCAAAGCACTTATAGCGCTTCCCATGTCCTGAACGCCATTCGGTGTTGTGGAACAGAGCTTCAATTGCATCATCATCGAGCACGCGCTGAGCATCTGGTGCATAGTCCAGATTGTAGTAGTCATTACCCAACTCACGCTTCAATGGCGACTCATCGCCACAACCATTGGCGTACGCTTGCGAAGACAGTGCACCGAACAGGGTCACGGCCAGCGTTAATTTTCCGTATTGCTGAATGTTCATCAAATCCTCCTCGCGGACATGCTAAACAAGCTGCGAGGAAGGCTTTGTTGACAAGTGCACAATTTCAGTAACGCACGTTAAAGACGGATAGTGTGATTGCCGGGGCTTTGAACCAGTCGTTGTTTAGTCCACTCATGCAATGCAGTTAGCTGAATAGAGTAGGTGAATTGATGAAGGCTGAAAGGTAATATGGCTATGGTGTCGCAATAAAAATGGTAGTAGTTACAGCTTCTTCAAAAGCGGTTATTGTGATAACTGTGTGACCACTAACGCGTGAAGACTTATGTACAGCGAGTAGAGCCATGAGCGATAACCTATCACCAAACAGCAATAGCGAACCGGCGTGGAATCGTTATAGCATGCCGCTTGCAGACGTGGCGGTGGTAGCTGAAGGCGGAGGCCAGCGTGGCATCTTTACCGCAGGCGTACTCGATGGATTTTTGTCGCAGCAGTTTAATCCGTTTCAAATCGGTTTGGGCGTTTCCGCAGGAGCACAAAATTTATTGAGTTTTTTTCTCGGTGAGCAGGGCTATGCGAAACGTGCCATCACAGAGCTTACCGCAGCACCAGGATTTTTTGTTCCATATCGGTGGTTGGGATCGCGTGGGGTTATCGATTTAGACCACTATTTCGAAACCACCCTAAACAACCCCGAATACCGATTGCCCTATCAACGGCTATCGTCAATCCAAAAGCATCGCCAATTGCGGTTTGTTGCAACCAATCGCGATACACTCGTGCCTGTATATTTGAACCCGAACAGGCAGAACGTTGTTCACTATTTGAAAGCATCCAGCGCCGTGCCTTTTTTGTATAAGGCACCTGTTGAAGTACAGCAACAATTGCTGGTTGATGGGGGTATCGCCGATCCGCTACCGGTGCACAAAGCCATAGCCATGGGTGCGAAAAATATCGTTGTGGTGCGAACCGTTGGCGCGCAAGTCATGCATTCAAGCTGGCGTCAACGTATCGATGCATTGCCGGTGCGGCGTGCGGTGCCGGGAATCATCAGAAAAATGGTTAACGTGCATGATAAAGCCTACACCGATGCACTTCATACCATTCACAGCCCACCCGAGGGCGTAAGCATTATGCAAATTGCTCCCGAGCAAAGCTTGCGCAGTCACGCGTTTGGCAGCAAGTCAGAATCCATCGTCTATGACTATGAAGTTGGATTCAATTCGGGCACGCTTGCGGTAGATAATATTCAACAATGGCTGTCGCAGCAAAATAGGTCGAACTTGCGTAAACTGAGTGAACCTGAAATTGCCTCTATGTCTACATGAAACTTTATTTTCGGTTGATCTGGTTAATCCTCACCCAGTCAAGGCGATCCCGATGTTCTATGCTTGGCCCAGTCGATACACATTTTCGTGTGTTACCCAACGATCTTGACGCACTATTGCACGTAAATAACGGTGTCTATCTGACCTTAATGGACTTAGGCCGAACCGACTTACTGTTAAGAAGCAATGCATTCAAGAAAATAAAAAAGCAGGGGTGGTATCCGGTTGCTGCCGCTGAAACCATCCGGTTTAAACGCTCTTTAACCTTATTCCAACGGTTTACTATTCGCACACGAGTTGTGGGCTGGGACGAGCGCTCAATTTATCTGGAGCAGGTATTTATTTCCGAAGATAAACTGGTTGCTAAAGCAGTTGTGGATGCAAGGTTCCTGTCAAAGAGGGGTGGCTCAGTAGCGCCCAAGCAAATACTCGACTTGTTAGAAATCGAGGATGACAATCACCCGTTACCCGACTGGATTGCAACCTGGATTAGCAGCAATCGACAAATGAATCTGGAGCTAACGTAACGCATGTCAGTAATTAGCATTGCGCTGAACGAGTGGGCACGCTTGTTTCTGTCGAAACGAGGCTGGATCGCCATAATCGCGTTCGCACTTATCTGGGCGATTTTCCTTATGTATGTTATCGCACCTGCGGCGCGGTATATTTCCTCTCAGGAAGTGGGGTTGGTGCTGGGTTCTTTGCTGGCCCGATTTGGCGCCAACGCGTTAAATAATTGGCAATCAACCGAGATGGCGCTTTATTGGGCGTTTGCGTTGTACGTGCTTCCGTTTTTTACCATGATATCGGCGGCCGATCAGATCGCTTCCGATAAAGCTCGCGGTACCTTGCGTTTTCTGATTCTGCGTGCCAGCCGAACCTCGGTTTTCTTTGGACGTTTCATTGGACAATATCTGATTCAGCTATTCATTATTATTGTAACAATGGCATCCGTGCTGGCGCTAATTGGTTATCACTCCGCTGAGAGTCTGACAGACGCACTGCCGGAAGTACCTGTCGTGTTTGTGAATATGGCGTTAGTGCTAATGCCCTACGTTGCGTTGATGGCTTTGGTATCGGTGATTGCGCAATCGGCAAAGCAGGCCACTTTGTTTGCGATTATCGGCTGGATAGTGTTGTGGTTTGTGCTCGGGTATGTACAAAATAATTTTGGCCCGTTTCCGATTCTGGATTGGGTGCTGCCCGGTTCCCAGCTGGGAAGTCTGGTACGTCTGAGTGGATGGGATACGCTAAACCTTGCACCCATACCGTTGCTGCATACGGTGGTGTTGCTTGGACTTGGCTGGTTTGCGATGAACAGGAGTGATCTGTGAACGTCATAACCACAAACGGCTTATCGAAACACTATGGCAGTGTTACAGCGCTTGACTCTCTCGATTTATCATTAGAGTCTGGAGAACCCATCGCACTAATTGGTCCGAACGGTGCGGGCAAGACAACCTTGTTCAGTTTGTTGTGCGGTTATATACGCGCAAGTGCGGGCACTGCAACGATATTAGGGCATCCAGTGGGTAGTAGTGCATTGAATGGCAAACTTGCAGCGCTTCCACAAGATGCCCATCTCGATCCACGTTTTTCTATTCAGCGTCAGTTGCGACTGTTAGCAAAGCTGCAGGGCTTTGGCGGATCAGATGCCAGACAAGAAGTTCAGCGAGTGCTTGATACGGTTCAGCTTGGCGACATTGGTGCAAAGAAACCGGGTGAGCTGAGTCATGGCATGCGGAAGCGTGTGTCGTTGGCGCAAACACTCATTGGCAGTCCAGAGCTGGTTTTACTCGATGAGCCCACCGCAGGTATCGACCCGCCCAATGTCAAGATTATTCGTGACCTTATTAGAAGTGAATCGTCGAACGCAACGTTTGTCATAAGCTCTCATAACTTAGACGAGCTGGAAAAACTCTGCAGTAGTGTTGTTTATCTAAGTTCTGGAAAATTGCTGGAGTCGGGTCCGATAGATGCCTCAGCCGATGAGGGTTATCTCACCATACGATTACCTTCGGTATCAGAAGAGCAGTTCAAGCGTGAATGCTTAAAGCTTAATGGTGTTCTCGATGTACAACGTCAGGCGCAAGGCGACTACCTTATTCAACACACGGTGGGGCATGCCGTTGATCAAGCCCTGCTGGCCATGTTGGCAAAGAACGCATGGCCTTATCGACACATTATTAAAGGCCGGTCGTTGGAAGACAGACTGTACGGTTAACGCAGCATTACTGCGTAACCTTCAGTGACTCCAGCATGGGTAGCAGCTTTTCCAACACAGGTTCTACTAACAGCGGCTGTGCTTCGGCGTTGGGGTGAATGCCATCTGGTAAGAAATAACTTGTGTCTAGCGCAATGGGTTCCAGGAAAAAAGGCACAAGTTCCGATTGGCTTTCGTTTGCAGCGTTGGCGAAAGACTGTGCGAATTTTTCTGTGTACGCCGGCCCGTAGTTTGAAGGTATTCGCATACCCAGGATGAGTACTTGAGCGTCGGCTTGCTGGGCAAGCTGCGCTAATTTCACCAGATTCCTTTCGATATTCTTAATTGGATAGCCGCGTAAACCGTCGTTGCCGCCCAGTTCGATGATAACGACATCGGGGTTGAATCGCGCTAATGCGGCAGGTAATCTGCGCAGCGCACCCTCGGTTGTGTCTCCCGATATACTGGCATTGACGATCTCTATCGTGGGATAATCTGCGTGGAGTTCCTCTTTGGCCAGCGCCACCCAACCTTCAGACTCCTCCAGACCATACGCTGCGCTGAGGCTATCACCCACCACCAATACCGAGGCCGCGTGTGCTGAGGCCGAGTAGGCTGTACCGATAATCGCCAATCCAAAAAACACAATTGAGAGTAAGTAACGAAAGGGTTGTATCAGGAACACGTTGACTCCATGGTTATAGCGAAAGCTCATTGTCGCGAACAGATTGTTAATGTGGTGATTGATGTCTATACGAACCTTGTGAATCAGAAGATATTACTATTCATGTTACTAATTAGAGAATCGATAGACAAAACGGCAGAGCATTTGTTGGCAGAAAAGATTGGCTCCAAAGCCTGATTTTCCGTTGTTTTTCGAACTTGTATCAGCATGTACCACGCTGTATCGGAATTTCTTCTGCATTTGTGGTCTAAGCACAGTGATCTACCTATAAACTCTACCAGTGTACACGGTAGCGACTTATCAACAGAATTCAAAAAAAAGACATGAATATCTCGACACAATCTACAGATACCGCCGAGCATAATACGGTGCTTGCCGGCGACCAGATCGAGAAATCCATCTCGGGTCCAAGCGGAAAGCTCACTATTTTGCACGCGCTGGATATACAGGTGCACTCTGGTGAGGCAGTGGCGATTGTCGGGCCATCGGGTTCTGGCAAATCCACACTACTTGGCATTCTTGCCGGTCTGGATACTCCGACTAACGGCACTGTTCAGATGCTGGGCGAGAATTTGAATGCCCTCGATGAAGACGAAAGAGCCCGACTCAGGGCTGGCAAAGTGGGCTTCGTATTTCAGTCATTTCAATTGCTGCCGGGTTTAACGGCGTTGGAAAATGTCATGTTGCCATTGGAGCTGGCCAATGCTGATGATGCTAGCGAGCGTGCCATGCACATGTTAGAGCAGGTTGGATTAGCCGATCGTTCAACTCATCAACCATTGCAACTATCCGGTGGTGAACAACAGCGGGTTGCCATAGCGCGCGCATTTGTTGCTAAACCTGCGTTGCTCTTTGCCGATGAGCCAACCGGTAATCTTGATTCAGCTACTGGCCACAAGATCACTGATTTAATGTTTTCGTTGCAGGAAGATCTTGGCTCTGCTTTGGTTCTGGTTACGCACGATGATACGTTGGCGTTGCGTTGCGATCGACGTTTACGCATGGGCGATGGCAAGTTGGCAGTGCTATGAATCTATCTCATCAGCTACGATTCGCTACACGCGCGTTCAAGCGAGACATTAAAGCCGGTGAACTGCGGGTTCTTGCACTGGCACTGATCATCGCGGTTGCATCGGTTACGGCGGTGGGGTTTTTTACCGACAGAATTGGTCGTGCAATGGAGCGCCAGGCTGCAGATGTACTCGCAGCTGATTTACGCGCTACATCGGGTTTGGCACTGCCCGAATCTATCGTTGAACGTGCGATGCAAAACGGCTTATCGGTTGCGAAACATACACGGTTTCCAAGCGTCATCATTAACCAGCAAGATGAATCACAGCTCGTTGCAGTAAAAGCGGTTACCGATGGGTATCCACTGCGGGGTGCACTTAAGCTCACCACCATCGATGCACCTGACACTCCCGCACCACTATCAACCCCTGCCTCGGGCACAGTCTGGATAGATACCCAGTTAAAGAACATACTTGCCGTTGAACAAGACGATACCTTAACCTTAGGCGCGATGGATTTTCGCGTTGAGCGGTTAATTCAATTCGAGCCCGATCGTGGAGAAAACGTGTTCGAAATCGCTCCTCGGGTCATGCTCAACATGGATGACCTGGCAGCATCTAAATTGTTGGGGCCAGGTAGCAGGGCGCGTTTCACCGTACTCATGGCTGGCGATTTTGGGCCAGTGAATGACATGCAGGATTGGTTAGAAGCGAATATGGCCGATCAGGTGAGCGTGCAAAGCGTGCGCGATGGCAGTCCGCAAATGCGTCGAGCACTTGATCGGGCGCAGCGGTTTTTAGGTCTTGCGTCGGTGGTCACTGTGCTGCTCGCCGGTGCGGCTATTGCGTTGGCTGTTCGTCAGTTCTCATTGCATCAAGCCGACGCCAGTGCGGTATTGCGCACCTTGGGAGCCAGCCGTGCTGAAGTCATTACGTGGCTTGCCTTGCGGTTAGCCATGATTGTTGTGGTTGCGTCGCTTATCGGTATTTTGCTGGGGTGGTTTGCGCAATTGTTACTGGCTAAGCTTTTGGTCACCTGGTTCAGTATGGCGTTGCCATCGCCGGGTATATGGGCACCGGTTATTGGTGCTTTAACCGCCTTTATCGCTGTTGCAGGTTTCGGCATGATTCCCGTCTTACGTGCCGGCCGAGTTCAGGTTATGAGCGTTCTGCAACGTGACTACTCAGGACTCGACGCAAGTGTTGCGCTCACCACGCTTATCGGGCTTGTTGCCACTTACATTGTTGTGTTGTTGCAATCGCGTGATGCGTTGCTCAGTGCCATCGTTGTTGCGGGTGTGGTTGTCATGCTCGGTGTGTTTGCGTTATTTGGCCGATTCATCATCAAAATGGTTCGTGCAGTAGCCGGTGCGCGTTTTCGATTAAGTGTGGCTGGCCTACAAAGGCGTGCAGGTAGCAGTGTGGTTCAACTGGCCGCATTCGCCATGGGCATTATGGCGTTATTACTAATAGCTATAGTCAGGGTCGACGTACTCGATGCGTGGGAACAGGACATACCTGAAAATGCACCCAATGTATTTGTGGTGAATATTCAACCCGACCAGGTCGATGGATTCGATGCACGATTAAAACAACAAAACATCGATGTTGCCGGTATTTTTCCGATGGTGCGCGCACGCCTGGTATCACACAATGGTGTTGCAACGATTACTGATAGTGAAGATTCGCGTCAGCAGCGTCGTGCCCGACGTGAATACAATCTAACCTATTCAGACTATCCGCCATCGGCAGGTGAGGTAGTAGAGGGCGAATGGTGGGCCACTGACGGTTCCGCTGAACCGCAATGGTCTATTGAAGAAGATTGGGCGAAAGATCGGGGTTACAGTATCGGCGACGAATTAACCTTTAAAATTGCAGGGGTTGATGTTACGGCACCGATTAGCAATTTTCGAAAAGTCGATTGGGAATCTTTCCAGGTGAATTTCTTCGTTATGGGTTCCACCGCAACATTAAAAGATATGCCGGCAACGTTTGTTACGAGTTTTAAAATAGATTCTGACTTTTCTACCACCACCGGTGGCTGGGCTCGGGAGTTCCCCGGCATTGCTGCCATTGATATTGGCGCGATTATGTCCAGGGTTAAAATACTGATGGATCGTGCCTCAATGGCCGTAGAGTACGTATTTTTGTTTACTGTCCTGGCGGGAATATGTGTTTTGCTTGCTGCAGTACAGAGCAGCCAGGGCGAACGTATAAGGGAATCAGCGCTATTGCGCGCTTTAGGTGCATCGCACCGACAAATCAAACACGCAGTGGTCGCAGAATTTGCGATACTTGGTGCCATAGCAGGATTTCTTGCCGCCTTATTTGCAACCATTGTTGCGTGGGCATTAAGCAAGTTTGTCTTTGAGTTACCTTTCGAAGTTAACGTTTGGTTATGGATTATCGGAATCGTAGGCGGAGCCGTTGGTATCAGTATTGCCGGTTTTTTGGCGACACGTCGTGTCTTGGTTACACCACCTGTGGTTGCGTTGCGAAACTCGGCCTAAGGCATCGTTGCCGCTTTGCAGATAGCAAGCGGGGCATATTGTGAGACACACATTCAGCGCAGATGAGAGCTTGTTCAGTACGGTTGATTCTTCAGCCGAGTTTCTGTGTGAGGGTGTTACTCGTAATCAGAGTTTGATCATTCGTCAAGCTATTGAAGTGTTGTGGCAGCACAAAGACGTTGATACTCGCTATCCCAACCCGTTGTACGTTGCGTGTCAGTTAAAAAGTATGCGTGCCGATGTGCCCACAATAGTGTCAACACTGTTGGGCAACGATGTACTCGGGCGCGAGTTTCCCATTGAGCAGGTTAACGAAAAATTCGGTGGAGAAATTGCCAATCTGACTCGTCAGGTGCGTTGGTTAAACGAACTTGCTGTCTCCGATGTGAGTGCCGATGTTCGTTCTCCTATCCATTCTGATTTACACGCACACGTAGAATCGCCGTCTGGGTTGGTCGCTGGGTCCACCGAGATACATCAGTCTGAATCACAGACCCATTCGCGTGTCGCGAATAGTCTTGGTTCGCGCGATCAAGCAGAAATGCTGCGCCGCATGGTTTTGTCCATGGTGGAAGATGTTCGCGTCGTGCTCGTCAAGCTCAGTTATCGCACGCAGCGGCTGTACAACCTGGTTAAATCTGACAGCCCTGATTCGCGGTTGGTTGCTCACGAGACCATGACGATCTTTGCACCGTTAGCGAATCGTCTTGGCTTGGGTCAATTGAAGTGGGAACTTGAAGATGTCGCTTTCCGTATTCTTGAACCACATGCGTACAAACGCATTGCATCTGCACTGGAAGAGAATCGCGCCTCGCGTGAATCGTATATAAACGATTTTGTTGCTGATCTGGAACAGCGACTGCAAACCAACCATTTGCAGGATGCATCGGTTTTTGGTCGGCCTAAACACATTTATAGTATCTGGAAGAAAATGCGTTCCAAGCGCATTGAGTTTAATGATTTATTCGATGTACGCGCAGTTCGCGTTCTGGTCGATGACTTGTCTCAGTGCTACGGCGTTCTTGGTATTGTTCATACCGCGTGGCAGCCTATCGGTCGCGAGTTCGACGATTACATTGCGCATCCAAAAAACAACGGCTATCAGTCGCTACACACAGCCGTTATGGGGCCTGGTGGTAAAGCCGTCGAAGTACAGATACGCACACGTGCGATGGACGAAGAGGCCGAGAATGGCGTTGCTGCGCATTGGGCTTATAAAGAAGGCGCAACCTCAGATGCAGTGCTACAACGCAGCATAGATACATTAAAGCAACTACTCGAAGACCCAGATGAAACGTTACTGGAAGGCTTTTCGCAACAGCTCGATACCGAGCGCGTTTATGTTTTCACGCCCAAGGGTGAAGTCATAGATTTGGTAAAGGGTGCGACCCCGCTAGATTTTGCCTATCACGTTCACTCTGAAATCGGCCACCGCTGTCGTGGCAGTAAGATCAACGGCAGTATTGTTAATTTAACTTACGAACTGCAAAATGGTGATCGGGTAGAGGTGTTAACCACGCGCGAACCTGCGCCGAGTCGTGATTGGTTAAACCAATCTTTGGGTTATCTGAAAAGTTCGCGCGCTCGCGGTAAAGTGCGCGCCTGGTTTAATACGCAAGATCACGATCAGCACCTGAACGATGGTCGCGCCATACTCGATAGAGAATTACGCCGACTAAAAGCGGTGAACATCTCTATTGATAAAATCTCTAAACGCTTAAAATTCGACAAGCCCGCCGAACTCTACGTAGCGCTTGGTCGCAATGACATCACTGTATCTCAAATCGCTGGTGCTATAGATCATTTAAGTGCACCGGATAAAATAAAGAAACTAACCGACGGCAATGCAAACCGACAAACACGACGCTCTGACTCTATTCGAGTCCGAGGTGTTGGGAACCTGTTAACCAACATTGCAACTTGTTGCCAACCCGTACCCGATGATGCCATTGTCGGATTTATAACGCGCAGTAAAGGCGTGTCTATACATCGTGCCAGTTGCAGCAACATGCTGAACTTACCTGAAGATGAACGTCAGCGACTCATCGATGTTGAGTGGGGTTCCGACTCAACCGATAAATACCCGGTGGATATTGTCATCACCGCCTACGATCGAGTCGGCTTATTACGCGACGTTTCAACGGTGATGGCCAACAATAAGGCAGACGTTATTGCGGTGAACACGCTCAGTAACCAGAGTGATCAAACGGCCGAAATGAAAATCAGCGTCATGGTCAGCAATATGCAAGAGCTAAACAACTTGCTGGAAAACGTGCGGCAATTGCGCAATGTGAGTTCGGTTGAGCGTCAGCTTTAGTTAGGCGTTAGGTTTTATTGTTCCGTTTTGGTGACTGGCTTTCGATGGGAACCCGCGTCGATTCAGGTGAGCTGTGAGCTGACGTGATGTTTGCAGTTCGCCTAATAAACGGCCATGGTTCAAACATTTTTCGACAAAAGAGCACCAACTTAACGGTTCGGCCGCGCCTTTCATCGGTATAATGCCCGGCATGGCTGGCAATTCAATCGGTAAATTATTCACCCTCACAAGCTTTGGCGAAAGCCACGGGCCGGCTATCGGCTGCGTTGTAGATGGGTGCCCTCCCGGGCTGGAAATCAGCAGTGGCGACTTACAACACGATCTAGACAGGCGTAAGCCTGGGCAGTCGCGTTACACAACGCAGCGCCGCGAAGCCGATGAGGTTGAAATACTCTCTGGTGTGTTTGAAGGGGTGACCACTGGAACACCAATAGGCTTGGTTATTCGTAACACCGATCAACGCTCGCGCGACTACGACAAAATCAAAGATCGCTTTCGACCCGCGCACGCCGATTACACCTACCAACAAAAATTCGGTGTGCGTGATTATCGTGGCGGTGGTCGCTCATCGGCACGTGAAACGGCCATGCGGGTTGCTGCTGGAGCTATTGCGAAAAAAGCCCTGCACACACTGTACGGCACACAAATACGCGGTTATCTTTCGCAGCTTGGTCCTATAGAATTAGACGGCTCATCGTTCGACTGGAATGAAATAGAAAACAACGCATTCTTCTGGCCTAACGCTTCACAAGTCGATGCGCTTGAAACCTACATGAAGCAGCTGAGTAAAGACGGTGACTCCATTGGTGCAAAGGTAACCGTTGAAGCGCAGTCGGTGCCTGTGGGTTTGGGCGAACCGGTATTTGATCGACTCGATGCCGATATTGCACATTCTTTAATGAGTATTAATGCCGTTAAAGGTGTTGAAATTGGCGCAGGATTTAACAGTATCACGCAGCGCGGCACTGAACACCGCGATGAGATAACCCCTGAAGGCTTTTTGTCCAATAATGCCGGGGGTGTGCTTGGCGGGATTTCGTCGGGTCAGTCTATTATTGCCAGTATTGCTATGAAGCCAACCTCTAGCGTGCGGCTTCCCGGGCGCAGTGTGAATGTGCAAGGGGATGCCATTGAGGTGATTACCACTGGGCGTCACGACCCGTGTGTGGGTATACGTGCAACGCCTATAGCGGAAGCAATGCTGGCCATTACGCTGCTCGATCATGCGCTACGGCACAGAGGGCAAAATGCGGATGTTAAATCAGCCACGCCCATTATTCCGCCAGAAGCATAGCGTTTAAATTAGTTAACCACCGAACAGTTCATATGGTCAGTTTATATGGACAGTTCGAACAGTAATTCAACCTAACAAATACTTGGAATACAAATGGCTTACAAAGCAACCGGTCGCCTGCATAAAGTTTTCGATACAGAGCAGAAATCTGCATCGTTTCAGGCGCGCGAATTTGTGATTGAAGTGGCCGATGGAAAATTTCCACAGATGGTGAAGTTCCAGCTAACGCAAGATAAATGCGCCCTTATCGATGATTACTCGGAAGGCGAAGAAATCAGTGTCGATTTCGATTTGCGTGGTCGTGAATGGAACGACAAGTACTTCACCAACCTGAATGCCTGGCGCATTGCCCGGGCAGAAGCAGGCGATTCAGCACCTGCGCAGCAACAATCCGCAGCGCCGGCACCGGCTGCAACGGCTGATTTTGATGATGATATTCCGTTTTAACTGAGCGACTATGCCGCTGGCAACAACTCCAACAAAGACAAAGCCGCGCGGCTCAAGGTTCTTTCCTTTAACCGAACACTCCCCAACTGGCGTCGCATCTTAATCGATTTCGCCGGTACCGCGCACAGTGCATCGTCAACCATGCTCATGGGCAATGCACTCCAGCCCAAGCCAACCGATACCATCATCTTGATGGTTTCCAGATAATTGGTTTCCAATGATGTGTTAATGCTAACGTCGAATGGCGCTATGGCATCCAGCACTATGCCACGAGTTACCGTGCCTCTGGCGGGCAACACAGCTGGGTAGGCTGAGAGTTGTTTTGCACTGACGTTTTTCAATGCGGTTAACGGGTGTTCGTTCGAGCAAACAATGGTGAGCGGGTCATCCCAGATTAATTCGGTTTGCAGGTTATCCGCCGGTTTGTCCGGCAGTGTAACAATGGCCAATTCAATCTGGCCGCTGGATACCAATTCGCAGGCGTACTCTGAATCCATGAATTTTAAATCCAGATCGACCTGAGGACAGGTTTGGGTGAACTCTTTAAGAATAGGGGGCAAACGATGGATGCCAATATGATGGCTGGTGGCCAGTTGTAGTTTGCCGGCAACCTCGTGGCTTAACGATCTCACGGCATCGCGGCTACTGCTGATGTCTGCCAGTATGCGCCGCGCTGACGCGGTCAGATTTTCTCCGGCCTCCGTGAGTCGCGTGTTACGCCCCAAACGGTCAATTAACACCACATCAAGCTCTGCCTCCAATGCCGCAATGCGTTTGGAAATCGCCGGCTGGGTAATGAACAGTTGTTCGCTGGCACGCGAAAACGAGCCGGTTTCGGCAACTGCAACAAGCGCTTGCATGGCGGGGATGTCCATATTTTCACTCCGAGTCTGGCGCTGACTCACTGGCTGATCGAGTTGATCCTATTGTATTCCTGGAAAGAATCATAATTATAATTATTATGAATTGGAGTAATTTCATTCAGAAGCGTAAACTGCTCACAAATTGACCGCTGGAGAACCCGAATGGCAGGAAAAACACTGTATGACAAAGTGTGGGATGCGCATGTGGTGCATGCCGAGGATTCAGAAACCATGCTGCTGTACATCGATAGGCATCTGGTACATGAAGTCACCTCGCCTCAGGCATTTGAAGGTTTGCAGATTGCCGGGCGACAGCCCTGGCGCACCGATAGCATGTTGGCGGTGGCCGATCATAATGTGCCAACAACGTCGCGCGCCAATGGCATTGATGATCCGGTTGCACGTTTGCAAATTGAAACGCTGGATACCAACTGCGAGCACTACGATATTACCGAATTCAAAATGTCCGATTTGCGTCAGGGAATCGTGCATGTCATTGGCCCGGAGCAGGGCGCAACCCTGCCGGGCATGACGGTTGTTTGTGGTGATTCGCACACATCAACCCATGGTGCGTTTGGTGCGCTTGCGTTTGGCATTGGCACCTCCGAAGTCGAGCACGTTATGGCGACACAAACGTTAGTGCAACGAAAATCAAAATCACTGTTGGTCAGTGTTGATGGTGAAGTGGGTGCGGGTGTCACCGCGAAAGATATCGTGCTGGCTATCATTGGTGAGATCGGCACGGCAGGTGGCACGGGCTACACCATCGAGTTTAGTGGCGATGCTATTTATGCGTTGTCGATGGAAGGACGCATGACGGTGTGCAACATGTCTATAGAAGCCGGTGCGCGCGCTGGCATGATTGCAGTAGATGACACCACCATTGATTACATTAAAGGTAGACCCTTCGCACCCTCTGCAGATCAGTGGGATGCAGCCGTTGCTGCATGGCGTGATTTGCGCTCAGACGATGATGCGGTGTTTGACAAAGTCGTGCGCATCGATGCATCAACGATAGAGCCACAGGTGTCCTGGGGTACCTCGCCTGAGATGGTCACCTCTGTTACAGGGCACGTTCCCGATCCTGCCAAGCTCTCGGATGAAGCGAAAGCTGAAGGCATGCAGCGCGCGTTGGAATACATGGACCTTGAACCTCTAACGCCGATTTCAGACATTAAAGTTGATCGTGTGTTTATTGGTTCCTGCACGAACTCCCGTATTGAAGACTTGCGCGCAGCGGCAGCGGTGATTAAAGAACGCAAAGTAGCCGATTCGGTGAAGCAGGCGCTGATTGTGCCGGGTTCCGGTCTGGTTAAGCAACAGGCCGAAAAAGAAGGGCTGGATAACATCTTTATTGAAGCAGGTTTTGAATGGCGTGAACCGGGTTGCTCCATGTGTCTTGCCATGAATGCCGACAAACTGGGCGACGGTGAGCGCTGTGCATCGACTTCTAATCGTAATTTTGAAGGACGGCAAGGTAAAGGTGGAAGAACACATTTGGTGAGCCCGGCCATGGCCGCCGCTGCTGCAATAGCCGGTCATTTCGTTGATGTGAGGATCTTCTAATGAGAGCTTTTACCAAACTGAACGGCCTCGCGGTTCCGTTGATGCGTAACAACATCGACACCGACGCTATTATTCCAAAGCAATTTTTAAAATCGATTAAGCGTAGCGGTTTTGGTGTCAACCTGTTCGACGAGTGGCGTTATCTCGATCCGGGTTATCCTGGTCAGGATTCATCTGAACGTCAACCGGATCCTGAATTTGTTTTAAACGAGGAACGCTATGCAGGTGCACAAGTACTGATAGCTGGCGATAACTTTGGTTGTGGCTCTTCTCGTGAGCATGCCGTATGGGCGTTGGATGACTATGGTATTCGTTGTGTTATTGCGCCAAGTTATGCCGATATCTTTTTTAATAACTCGTTTAAAAGCGGATTGCTACCCATAGCGCTTGATGCTGATACGGTGAACAAGCTCTCTGAACAATGCGAGACAACACCGGGTTATCAACTCACCATCGATTTAGAAGCGCAAACCGTGACCACCCCAGAAGGTGAGGTGATTAATTTCGATGTCGATCCGTTTCGCAAAGAGTGTTTACTGGAGGGTTTGGATGAAATTGGCTTGACGCTGCAGAAACGTAACTCGATTGAAGACTACGAATCGAAGCGTAAACAATCCGCCCCATGGTTGTTTAATTAGTGAAAAGTGTCAGCGATAGCGTTCGCTCATTGTGCAACACAAGATAGTTGGAGCGTACCCTTGTTATTTTATTTGAGAACTCGTTTCTTTTTTATACACACTAAGTAGTGCGGTAGTGTTATGCGACTGGTTATAGGAAACAAAAATTATTCATCATGGTCGTTGCGACCTTGGATATTGCTAAAGCATGCGCGAATAAAATTTGAAGAAGTGCGCATTCCCTTGTTCACACAAGAAGGCGATCGACTGCTTGAAGAGCTTTGTCCCGCCAAGAAAGTGCCGGTGCTGTACGACGGCCAGTTGGTGTTGTGGGACTCGTTGGCGATATGCGAATACGTGGCAGATAAGTTCCCCGATAAAAGACTCTGGCCTGAAGCAGATGCAGACCGAGCCAGGGCGCGGGCCATGAGCGCGGAAATGCACAGCAGCTTTCAGGCCTTACGCGAAAGCATGCCGATGAATTGCCGTCGCGTGGTAAAGGGTTTTCAACCTGATTTGCAAACAGAGATCGATATCGATCGTGTGGTGCAATTATGGGAACAAGCCTTAGTGGATAGCAAAGGCCCGTGGTTGTTTGGTCGTTACTCCGTTGCCGATGCCATGTATGCACCGGTGGTAACACGGTTTCAGACTTATCGCATTGCAACACCACCGCTAACCCAAGCCTATTGTGAAAAAGTACTCGGTGATGCATCGATGAAACAATGGTTCGAAGAGGCATCGCATGAAACTGAAATAATTGCTAAAGCCGAAATAAACGAATAGCAACAGCACGCTTTAACGTATTGGGCTTTTTTATTGACTGCTTCTATTGGCCTTTAAGTAACCGCTGTTTTATATCAATAGCAACATTATATTTATCACGCTGAATGCGTTTTCAGCGTTGTTTACAAGAGCGTTTAATATTATGAGTAAAACTATCGTTGTACTTCCTGGTGACGGTATCGGAACTGAAATTGTCGAGCAAGCGGTACGTGTGCTTGAACAGGTCAATGACACACATAAACTTGGCATACAAAGTCAGACGTATGCGTTTGGCGGTGCCAGCTACGATGAGTCGGGTGAACCTTTAACCGATGACACCTTGGCCGCTTGTCGCGCTGCCGATGCGATTTTGCTTGGTGCTATTGGCGGACCTCAGTACGACAAAGCTCCTCGAGATAAACGGCCAGAGCGAGGCTTGCTGAGGTTGCGATCGGAGCTTGATTTATTTTCTAACCTAAGGCCTGCCATGTTGTTCCCTGAGTTGGCGGCAGCATCATCACTCAAGCCCGAATTGGTTGCAGGGTTAGACATGATGATCTTGCGCGAACTCACTGGTGGAATTTATTTTGGTGAGCCGCGCGGCATTGAAACCCGTGACGGTCGGCGGGTAGGCGTGAACACTATGGTGTATGGCGAAGATGAAATCAGACGAATCGCCGTCAGTGGATTTGAGATCGCCATGCAGCGCAACAAGCGTTTGTGTTCGGTTGATAAGGCGAACGTACTTGAAGTATCCGAACTGTGGCGTGAAGTGGTTATTGATGTTGCGAAAGACTATCCCGATGTAGAGCTTTCGCACATGTACGTCGATAACGCTGCCATGCAACTGGTCAGAGCGCCGAAGCAGTTCGACGTTATCGTAACCAGCAATCTGTTCGGCGACATACTCTCTGATGCTGCCGCGATGCTTACCGGCTCCATTGGTATGCTGCCATCAGCCTCGTTGGATGCCAATGGCAAAGGCATGTATGAACCGGTGCATGGATCAGCGCCTGATATTGCCGGCACGGGGAAGGCGAACCCGTTGGCAACCATCCTGTCGGTCTCCATGATGTTGCGATACACGCTTAATGAACCCGCTGCCGCAGATCAGATAGACAAAGCAGTGGCGAGTGTCATTAAACAAGGTATCCGATGTGCGGATATTGCGGGAACAGATTCTTCTGCAAATGAAACGCTCGTTAATACGGTGCAGATGGGTGACGCTGTGTTGGCGGCACTCTAATTTACGTAACAATTAGCAACGAAATTCGTTGAATTGTTTCAATAGTTAAATAATTGTGGCCACCGCGCCATACAGAAAAACACAGCAGGCTATAAAATGAGCAAAGAATTTGATGTAGCAGTAGTGGGTGCCACGGGAGCGGTGGGAGAAACCATGCTGTCGATATTGGCAGAACGCAATTTCCCTGTTCGCAATGTTTATGCGCTGGCAAGTGAGCGTTCAGCTGGTAAGAGAGTAGAATTCGGTACCAAGCAGTTGGTGGTTCAGGATTTGGCGAAGTTCGACTTCAGCCAGGTTCAGATAGGACTATTTTCACCGGGTGCGTCAATCTCGAAGATTTATGCGCCGATAGCTGCAGATGCGGGTTGCGTGGTTATCGACAACACATCGCAATTTCGTTACGACGATGACAAACCACTGATTGTGCCCGAGGTGAATGCGCACGCAATCGCGCAGTACAAGGCGACAAACATCATCGCCAACCCGAACTGCTCTACCATCCAAATGCTGGTAGCGCTAAAGCCGATTCACGATGCCGTGGGCATTACACGCGTAAATGTGTGTACGTACCAGGCGGTGTCCGGCACGGGTAAAGAGGCAATAGAGGAGCTCGGTGGCCAAACCGCGAGACTATTGAACGGTCAGGCGGCGCAACCGTCGGTTTACCCGAAGCAGATTGCGTTTAATGCATTGCCACATATAGACACGTTTCAGGAGAACGGTTACACCAAGGAAGAAATGAAGATGGTGTGGGAGACGCACAAGATCATGGAAGACGATTCCATTCGGGTCAACCCCACTTGTGTCCGCATTCCCGTGTTCTACGGGCACTCTGAAGCCGTGCATTTGGAGACCAAACAGCCAATTACGGCTGATCAGGCCCGACATTTGCTGGGATCAGCACAGGGAATTGTGGTTATAGATGAACACAAAGACGGTGGATACCCCACCGCCGTAACCGAATCGGCCGGAACTGATGCGGTTTACGTGGGAAGGATAAGGCAGGATATCAGCACGGACAACGGGTTAAACCTCTGGGTTGT
This sequence comes from uncultured Granulosicoccaceae bacterium, assembly GCA_937922945.1. Lineage (GTDB taxonomy): Bacteria > Pseudomonadota > Gammaproteobacteria > Granulosicoccales > Granulosicoccaceae > Granulosicoccus. The sequence continues at coordinate 34,107 of CAKZUP010000045.1, read as the reverse complement.
ATCCGACAACGTTCGCAAGGGAGCTGCACTGAACAGTGTGCAAATCGCCGAATGTCTTGCCGCAGACTACCTATAAATTGCTGAATACTTCGGAAATTCAGCTATAGAATACAGTTGAGATAGTTAACATCGCTGCGTGCCTCTGCCGCTTCCGGTCGGATTTGAGATAAGTATGCGATATTGCGGGACATATTAAAGTGCGAAAACTTGCAACGGCAGCGGCTGTCAGTTTGGTGTTGGCTTCAGGTGGCGTCAGGGCTCTTGGCCTTGGTGACATCGAGATGCGCTCTGCGCTCAACCAGCCAATGAATGCGGAAATCCGCCTGACCTCGGTTCAACCGGGCGAAGCGGAAGGCATGATCGTCAAATTAGCGTCACAAGAAGCGTTTCAGCGTGCTGGCATCGAGCGAACGTCGGCACTAACCGATTTGCGCTTCAGCGTAGACCAAAGTTCAGGCACGCCTGTTATCCGCATATCAAGTGGCCGGCCGGTTGTCGAACCCTTTCTTAATTTTCTATTGGAAGTTGATTGGCCGTCAGGCCGTATGGTTCGTGAATACACCGTGCTGCTTGACCCGCCTGTGTTCATGACGCCTAGCGCCAGTAGCACCGCTGCCAGTGAGCAACCGGCTATCCTGCAACGCAACGATACATCACTCATTACACCCACGCCCATCGAGCGTGGTACCGATATTGGCACAGACTCAGAAGCCGGGTTTGATGTTGAAATTGTTGGTTCAGCGGTAGAAATTGCGGACAACGCGGTTCTGCCAACTGATGATGGCGATGTCGTGTCGCTCGATGATCTTTCTGCTGCACCTTCGGCCATTGGGTCCGGGTTGGGTCAGGTTGAACTCATCGACGATAACGCCGTGTCACTCGATTCGCTTGCAGCCGATGAGGGCGAGGTTGTTGTGCTTAGCGATCTGGAAGTACCTAACGAAGATGCTGCGGCTCAGTTCCAGGCCGATCAGGTAGCTGCCTCCGATTATAATTTCGACGTAGAAATCGTTGGATCGAACAACGAAGTACCCGATACGTTTGTCGTGGATGGAGAGCTTGTTGGTTCGTCCGAAATTGTCTCGCTAGATTCGCTGGAATCTGATGTTGCCGTTGGCAGTGGCGGCGGCGAAGTAACCGTACAGCGCGGTGATACCCTCTCGAGTATTGCTGCGGCTAATGCCGTTGAAGGCGTTAGTCCTCAACAAATGATGATGGCTTTGCTGAGTGCTAACCAGAGTGCGTTCATAAACGGTAACGTTAATCTGGTAAAAGCCGGCGCCATTTTACGTATTCCCGATAGCAATGAACTCACACAACTCTCACAAGCACAGGCTATTGCCCAGCTTGGCGAGCAGAATCAGTTGTGGAGAGAGTATCGTGACAACTTGCGAAACTCTGCAGGAACTCGTTTGGCAGCAGCGCCACAGGCCGCGCCTGAACAAGCGCCCGCACCAGCGCCTGAAACAGGGGAGCAAGCGGAACTCAGTGATGCAGCTCAACGCATTCTTGACGCGGCTAAAAATGAAGCGCTCAACAGACAAGAGTTGAATATCGTCGCCGAAAGCGAGTCAACAACCACGGCAGCCAGCGCAACAGCTGACAATAGCGAAGGCAATCAGCAAGCTCAATTAGGTGAGATTAATAAAAAGCTGCAACTGGCAAAAGAAGAGTTGGCAGCAACCCGACTTGAAAGCACTGACTTAACTGAACAGTCTTCGGAGCTGCAAAGTACAACAGAGAATATGGAGTCGCTGGTTGCTATTCGTCAACAGGAAGTGGCTCAGTTGCAAGAGCAGCTTAAACAGGCGTCAGCCGATCAGGCAGCGCTGGACAGCGATGCCACAGGTACTGAAAACAGCGACCTATTGGCCAACGCTCAAAATGCGGTAAACAATGCTGGAGAGGCAGCCACTGATGCAGCGGGCAATGCTGCCGATGCAGCAGGTAATGCCGCCGATGCGGTGATGTCAACTGGTGAGAATGCGCTCACTGCAGCCGGTCAGGAACTGGAACAGGTTGAGCTTGTTGACGATACGGTCGTACAGGAAGCCGTTACCGAGCCGGTCGTGTCGGAGCCTGTACCCTGGTATATGGATTTACTGCAAAAGTACGGTAAGTGGATTGTGATCGGCATAGGTGCGTTAAGTGCGCTGTTCGCTGGTCTGCTGCTACTGGGCAAGCGTCGCGGCAAGAACGAAGACAGACTCGACTATGACGATGATGTTGATTTCTTCGATGACGAAGATGAAGGCGTACAGATTCATGCGGACAACGCATCTGTAGAAACGGAGTCTTCGGGTATAGGTTCAGCTGTGGCGGCAGGTGCTGCTGGTGCAGCTGCGGTGGGTGGTGCAGCTGCTGCAACCATGAATGCCAATGCCGCGGAAGACTCACAAGAGCACGATGCACTTGGTGCTCACATGGATGCGATGGATCAAACTCAATCGCCATCAGCAGATAACATCGACCCCGACGACACCATCTCTGAGGTAGATGTCTACCTGGCTTACGGTTTACATGGTCAGGCAGAAGAATTACTCGCAAAGGCCATAGAACGCGATCCGGATAATTCAGAGTACGCGTTTAAATTACTTCAAACGCAACATGCTCAGGGCAACGCAGATGCCTTCGGCGACGGTGCGGAAAATTATCACGAACGCTTTGGTGGTGATAACGCACCATCATGGGATGCTGTATGTGAAATGGGGTACGACTTACAACCCAACAACATATTGTTTGCAAGTTCTGCAACTGCGGTTGAAAACGTGGGCAAGGGTGCAATGGGTGCAGCCACACTCGATTCGTCTGACTTTGAAACAGATGAATCTACCATCGGTAGTGTCAGTCGTGACTTTGGCGATGCATCCGACGCTCCAGTTGATGCATCAGAATCTGATCTTATGGATCAAAGTCTCGACCCTGCATTTGCGTTTGATGAAACCGACCTTGAAGCAACGGGCGACTTTTCACAAATTGCCGATGAAATTGCCAGTGAGGAATTGTCTGTCGATGCAGATTCGCTGAGCGCTGACACATTAGTGGATGACACTTCGCTCGATTTTCCCGGTTTTGATGCGACCGAATCACTTGGCGATTCAGTGGGTGATTTGACCGATGCCGGCAAAGACAAGCTGGGTGGTCTGGGTTCTAAACTTTCTGGTGGTATTGGTGCAGTAGCAGCCGGTGGTGCTGCCGCTGCTGGTGGACTGGCATCGAAGGCGGCTTCGGCCAAAGACGGTGCAAAAGACATGTTCGATGACGCTCTGAGCCTTGATGATCTGGATAGTGCAGCGAATGCGGCTAACGATGGCGTTCAAAGTTCCGTTGCAGAAGACTTGACGCTTGATCTTGATCAGCTCTCTGGCGATATTGAGCTCGACGGTGCTGATTTACTCGACCAAACTTCATCGGAAGCCCTTGATGATCTGGAAATACCTGACTTAACCAGCGACAGCGACCTCAGTAGCGACAACGTTGCGAATATTGAGAGTTCAGATGAAATGGATACCATGATGGATTTAGCAAAAGCCTACATCGATATGGGTGATAAAGATTCTGCAAGCAGTGCGTTAGGAGAAATCGTTAAGAGTGGTACTCCTGCACAGGTGTCTGAAGCGGAAACACTGCTACGTAAGATATCTTAAGCGACATTTGTTGGTGGTATAAACCCGCGCGACTAAACGAAAAGCGCTGGTGACGAAAGTCGCCAGCGCTTTTTTTGTGTTTGATGATAATGTATGAGCAAGCTGGTATTGAGTGTCGATAAATGAAAATTGCACTGGCGGTCGAGTATGACGGTGCACCATTTTGTGGATGGCAAATACAGCCTCACTGTCACTCAGTGCAAGCGGAAGTTGAGCAGGCGCTAAGCCGTATTGCCGATGAACCCATTAGCGTTAGCTGCTCAGGTAGAACCGATACCGGCGTGCACGCGGTTGCGCAGGTGGTGCACTTTGAAACTCAGGCGGTTCGTCCACTTCGTGCCTGGACATTTGGTGCGAATACACACCTCAGTTCCTCGGTTGCAATTCATTGGGCAGGCGAGGTGCAGGATGATTTTCATGCACGCTTTAAAGCGCTGAACAGAAGTTATCAATACCGGATACTCAATCGGGGCACACGCTCGGGATTGCATGCAGGCAAACTCAGTTGGGTCAATCAACCGCTTGATGCCGATGCCATGCACGCGGCGGCTCAGCGATTGCTGGGCGTACATGATTTCTCGGCGTTTCGATCTGCTTATTGTCAGGCCAAGCATGCGGTAAGGGATTTACAGCAACTCGATGTAAAGCGTAGCGGCCAGCTGATCACGATCGATGTGAGAGCGAATGGCTTTTTGCACAACATGGTTCGAATTCTGGCCGGTTGTCTTATTCGTATTGGTAAGGGTGAGGCCTCGGCAGACTGGCTTCAGGCTGTATTAGCTGCCGGCGATCGAACGCAAGCTGGCATGACAGCGCCCGCTCAGGGCCTGTGCTTTATACAACCTACCTATCCGGCGGAATATGAAATCCCCGATTTCCGAGCCCAAACTGTAACAAATCCGTGGGAATAGCGCCTTAACCGATGATTCTTACAGAAACGCCTGTCGTGATTTCTGGTATCGTCGAAAACTATGGACGCACTGCAAACCCGCATAAAAATCTGTGGTATCACTCGCACCGAGGATGCCCTGCTCAGTGAGCAACTTGGTGCCGATGCATTGGGGTTTGTGTTTTGCAAAGCCAGCAAACGCTTTATCGAGCCAGAGTCAGCCAAGTTAATCAGCGACCAAATCGCCCCGTTTATCAGTCGAATAGGCCTGTTTTTGGATGCATCGGTGGCCGAAATTGAGCAGGCCTTAAAGGTGTTTCCTGAAATGGTGCCCCAATTTCATGGCCGCGAAACTCCGGCTGAGTGCGAGCGTTATGGCCTGCCTTACATAAAAGCCATTGGGCTCGGAGGTGGCATGCCGCCTGAAAGCGAGCTGGATGCCTACAAAAATGCCTTGGCGTTTCTTTTCGACTCCAATGAGCCGGGCCAATTAGGCGGAACCGGGCATGCATTCGATTGGCAGAAACTGGGCGGTAATGTTGGAAAACCAGTGATATTGGCTGGTGGATTGAACCCACAGAACGTGGAGGCCGCCATCGCGCAGGTTCATCCGTATGCCGTCGATGTGAGTTCGGGCGTGGAATCTTCGAAGGGCATTAAAGACCATCAGGCACTCAGACAATTCATCGGCGCGGTTCGCGGTGTCGCTGGTATCATGGCAACCTGAGCATGGCAGCCTTAGTGCGTCAAAAAACAAGAATGGGCTTGCCGCTCGATTCTTTAACTTGAACAACGATAAGAGATCGATGATCCGTGAGCGACGAAGAGAAAAAAGCTAAAAAATCCAGTATCGGTAGCGGACGAATGAGCTGGTTTGAAAAACTCATTCCCGCCCGTATAGGTGCGCGTAATACTGACGAGAAGGGCAACGTGCCTGAGGGCTTGTGGGTCAAGTGCAGCAACTGTGCGAACGTACTTTACCGAGCTGAAGTTGAACGAGCGCAAGATGTCTGCATCAAGTGTAAACACCACATGCGAATCAACGCGCGCACCAGAATCGATCGCTTGCTCGACGCAGATGGCCGAATCGAAATCGGCAGTGAAATAGAACCAATCGATATTCTGAAATTTAAAGATAGCAAACGCTATCGGGATCGCTTAACGCAGAAAACCAAAGACACTGGCGAGAAAGACGCACTGCTGGTTATGCGCGGCAGTATTCATGGCAGCCCCGTTGTGGTTGCTGCGTTCGATTTTAATTTTATGGGTGGCTCTATGGGGTCGGTAGTGGGTGAGCGTTTTGCCCGCGCCTGCGATCGTTGTCTTGAAGAAGATATACCACTCGTGTGTTTCAGTGCCAGTGGCGGTGCTCGCATGCAGGAAGCGCTGTTCTCGTTATTTCAAATGGGTAAAACCAGTGCCATGTTAGCTAAACTGTCAACCAGAAAAATACCTTATATTTCTGTACTAACCGACCCGACAATGGGTGGGGTTTCTGCAAGTCTTGCAATGCTTGGAGATGTTATCATTGCCGAACCAGGTGCGGAAATCGGTTTCGCCGGGCGTGTGGTTATCGAGCAAACGGTGCGCGAAAACTTACCCGATGGTTTTCAGAAAAGCGAATTTCTACTGGAGCATGGCGCTATCGACATGATCGTTGATCGGCGTGATATGCGAGACAAACTGGCGAGCTTACTTGCCAAACTGTGTGATCAGCCAGAACCAGCCTATGTGCAAACTGCGGCTGAGATTGAAACGGCCGCATCTTAACTCCTGACGCCTGCGCAACGCCCCACTGTAGGACTCAAGCATGAGTGTTCCATCGCTTAGCGATAGCCTTGATCAATGGTTAAGTTGGTTGGAATGTCTGCATCCAACTGAAATAGAAATGGGGCTGGACAGGGTAGGCCGAGTTGCCGACCGAATGGGCTTGCGGCCCAGCGCCATGCCACTGATACTGGTGGGCGGTACCAATGGCAAAGGTTCAACCGTTGCGCTGTTAAGTGAAATTTACTGTCAGGCAGGCTACCGCGTTGGCGCATACACCAGCCCGCACATTGAACTATTCAACGAACGCATGTGTGTCGACGGCGAAATGCTGTCCGATCAAACGATTGTCAACGCTTTGCACGAGGTTGAGCTCAGCCGCGGCCCGGATACCATAACGTATTTTGAATACACCACACTGGCTGCCATGGTTGCCTTCAGGCATCTGGATTGCGATGTGGTTATTATGGAAGTGGGATTGGGTGGCCGACTGGATGCGACCAATCTGTGGGACTGCGATTGCGCTATATTAACCAGCATTGCGCTCGATCATCAGGCGTACCTGGGCGATACACTCGAAGCCATAGCGGCAGAGAAAGTCGCTATAGGCCGACCCGATAAACCTTTAATTGTGGGTGAGGTGAATCCGCCCGCCAACCTGTTTGAATTGGCTAAGGCTGACAACATGCAGCTTATACACGTTGACAGTAAAGCAACGCTTCCTCGCTCAGCATTGGCTGGTGTGCATCAGCAACGCAATGCAGCGTGCGCGTTAATGGCGGTGGAACGTTTACAAAAGATTTTGCCGGTCGATGCGTCTTGCGTACAGCGCGCATTAGAGACGGTACGGTTACCGGGGCGGTTCGAACAATGCGTTATTAATTCACAGGCCACGGTGTTCGACGTTGCGCATAACCCGGCGGCGGCATCAGTGCTGCGCGATCTACTGATCGATGAATACGCCGACTACGATGTTTTCGCTGTATTCTCTGCATTAAAAGATAAAGACATCGGCGCTATTGCTGAAGTACTATCCCCTGCTGTAACCAGCTGGTTTGTGGCAAGTCTGGATGTGCCACGTGCAGTTCCGGTAAATGAGTTAGTGCAGCTGGTGTCACAGGCGCAAACCAAGCCCGTCAGCGGTCACGATTCTATCGAGCAAGCGTGGCTGGCTGCACGAAATTCAAGCTCGAGCAAGCCAAGCGTTGTGCTGGTTGCTGGCTCGTTTTTTACAGTTGCGCAGTTGCGAAGCGATTTGGCTGTCGGAAAGAACCCGGTTGCGGAAGAAAAAGCGTGAGCAAAATAGCAACACTCGACGAAGAGAAGTCGATCCGGCTTCGGCAGCGTTTATGGGGCGCCGCGGTTCTGATTGCCTTGCTCGTCATATTTCTGCCTTTGGTGCTAGATGGTTCCGGCAGTGAGAGCCAATATCGTCGAGTTGAGAGTCTGCGTGCAGAGCCGCCTCGCATTCTCGACGCAGACGGCAATCCGGAGCCCGCTGCCCGCGCTACTCAGCCGGAGCTGGAATCTGCGAGCAGCCAGAGCATGGTCCCGGACGATGCCCGACGCCCGGTTGAACCGCGCCAGACAAGAGAGCAGCTTGAATCACAGCCCCAGCGGCGCGCAGTGCCTCAGCCTGCCACCGCTGAGCAAAACGTCAGAACAGACGCCATACAAGCCTGGGTGGTGCAGGCGGGTAGTTTTCAGGAGGAAGCGAATGCGCTTGCGGTCCGGGATAGGCTGCGCCGAGCTGGCTTTCCGTCGTTTGTGACGCCCAACGATGCAACCAAACCACTGTTTCGTGTGCGCGTTGGGCCCATGATCAGCTTGCAGCAGGCCGAGAAGAGCCGCGATAACATCATGCGATTGTTACAGCGAGAAGCTATCGTTGTCAGCTATCCTTAATGTATCGACTGTGTTTGATAGAATGCTGCACGCGCATTGGGTGCGTTCGGAGGAAACGTGTTTTCTGGTATTGATCTATTAATACTGCTGCTCATTGGCGTATCCGTAGCCATTAGTGCTGTGCGTGGTTTTTTTAAAGAGGCGGTCAGTCTGATGACATGGCTCTCTGCCATTTTGATCACGCTTATGTTTACCTCAAGATTCGCCTCATTGCTGCCTCGGGACACTATCGAAAGCCCTCAGGCGCGATTTGCTATCAGTGCGCTGGTGCTGTTCTTCGGCACCATGATTGTTGGTGGCTTGATTAATTATCTGTTTCAGAAAATACTGGCAACAGGTGATAAAACAAAGATCGATCTTTGGCTTGGGGTCGGATTTGGCGCAGCGCGTGGCGTCGTTATTGTCACCATGTTGGTCCTGTTAGCGAACCTTATTCCAACCTTCAAGCAAGAGACCTGGTGGCGCCAATCGGCGTTTCTGCCACCGATGCAAAAGGCTGCAAAATTTATACACGCGCAACTGCCAAACGAGTTGGCGCAACATTTCGATTTCTCTTCAGCGAGTTCTTAAAAAATGTGTGGCATCATCGGAATTGTTGGTGTAGAGGCTGTTAATCATCGCCTTTACGATGCGCTTACTCTATTGCAACACCGTGGGCAAGATGCAGCCGGTATAGCGACCAGTCACGCAGGGCGGCTCATTCTGCGCAAAGCCGCAGGCTTGGTTCGAGATGTATTCAACGGTGAGCACATGCAGCGCCTTCAGGGCAACATGGGCATTGGCCATGTTCGCTACCCCACGGCAGGATCATCGGCGGCAGCCGAGTCACAGCCGTTTTATGTCAATTCGCCCTATGGCATAGTCATGGCGCATAACGGGAACCTCACTAACGCAAAAGAGCTTCAGCGAGAGTTATTTGAATCTGATCTTCGGCATATCAACACAGGTTCAGATTCTGAAGTGCTGCTCAATGTTTTTGCGCATGAGTTGCAAGCCTTAAAGCCTGCCAGATCGATAACACCGGAACAAATATTCGCAACCGTTACGGCAGTTCACCAGCGCTGCAAAGGGGCGTATGCAGTTATTGGTATGCTCGTTGGACGCGGTGTATTTGCCTTTCGCGATCCGTTGGGCATTCGGCCTGCTGTTATTGGTGTTCGCCATACAGACACCGGAAGTGAGTATGCTGTAGCGTCTGAGAGTGTTGCATTGCAGGGTCTTGGCTTCTCGCGCTTACGCGATCTGGCACCGGGCGAGGCACTATACATTGATACCGAAGGCAATTTGCACACACGTCAGTGTGCGCAGAAAACGAGTCTGTCACCCTGTATTTTTGAGTATGTTTATCTGGCACGGCCCGATAGCATTATCGATAATGTGTCGGTTTATAAGTCGCGTTTGCGTATGGGCGAGAAGCTTGCCAAGAAAATACTCGCCGAGCGTGCAGAACATAATATCGACGTTGTTATTCCCATACCCGATACCAGCCGAACATCGGCGATGGAAGTCGCCTTTCATCTTGGTGTGAAATACCGGGAAGGGTTTATAAAAAATCGTTATATAGGTCGAACGTTCATAATGCCCGGTCAGCAACTGCGTAAAAAATCGGTGCGGCAAAAGCTATCTCCCATTGAATTGGAATTTGCCGGTAAGAATGTATTGTTGGTCGATGACTCCATTGTGCGTGGGACTACATCGGGTCAAATTGTTGAAATGGCGCGTGATGCCGGCGCGAAGAAAGTGTTTATGGCCTCCGCTGCGCCACCGGTACGTTACCCCAATGTTTATGGCATCGATATGCCCGCGTCGACAGAACTCATTGCCCACAACAGAACGGTTGAGCAAATTCAGGAAATCATTGGCGCTGACTGGCTTATCTATCAGGATTTAGCCGATCTGATTGAAGCGGTGCGTTATGACAAGCATCCTATCGATACCTTTGAGTCGTGCTGTTTCAATGGTGAGTATATTACCGGCGATGTGGATAGCAGTTACTTGAGTGACTTACAGTCGAGCCGCTCTGACCACGCTAAGAAAACCGGTACCGGGGCTGACGATTTAGTGGTACTTTAGCGCCGCAAGCGCTGTAAAAACGGTCGGACTTGAGTTAGTCTTAATGAATGGCGAGTTTCAAGCAATACCGAAGCGGCGTGTGTGTTGTCTGGACAGACACGTCTGATACTTCCGCGTTTTGTAAGCTTATTGCCGAGCGGCAAGCCGAAAATCCTGTTGCTATTGCGCTTATTTACTACTCCGCACACGTTATCGATCCTTACGATATCGTTGAACAGCTAACCCACCATTGCAGTGAGCTCCGTTATTGTGGCTGTTCAACCTGTGGAGAAATCTCACCAGATGGCATGCAGGATGCTGGTGCAATCGCGATTTTGTTGCCAATATCTGAGTTTCAAGTCCTCTGTCATCCTATCGAAAACATACTCAATGCTGGCATGAGTAACATTGCGCAGCAAGCTGCTGATTTGAGAGTCAGGTTCGAAGAACAGCATCACTTAAGCGATTCTGACAACGCGTTTGCCATAACGCTTATCGACGGTTTAACTCATTCTGAAGAATCGGTTACTGCGGCGTTGCATCGTGGCCTTGGTGAAATTGGATTAATCGGAGGTTCTGCAGGAGACAATTTACACTTTAAAAAAACCACGCAAATATGCTGTTCGAAAGTGTATTCGAATGCCGCCATACTGTTACTGATCAACACTAGCTTGCCTTTCGCCCTGTGCACCGAAAACAATTTTGTTCCCACTAACAAAAAATTAGTGGTGACCTCAGCCGACCCTGATACCCGCACAGTGTATGAGTTTAATGCAGAGCCTGCAGCCATGGAATATGCCAAGGCTATTGGTGTTGAACGGCAGGAACTCGACCCGAATTTTTTTGCATCCAATGTGGTGGTGGTAAGAGTCGGTGGTGAGTACCATTGCCGAGCGGTTCAGCGTGTCAACAGCGATGATTCCCTCACCTTTTACAGTGCTATCGATACAGGCGTTGTTCTCACCGTTGCCAAAACGGAAGGTATGGTTCAGTCAATGAAAAATACCATTGAAGATATTGAAGAACGTATCGGCGGAATAGATTTACTAATGGGATTTGAATGCATTCTGCGTAAGCTTGATGCGCGCCATCGTAATGCGATTGGCCGTGTTGAAGATCTGTACACAGAGAGTAATATTGTGGCTTTCAATAGCTATGGTGAGCAGTTCAAATCGGCGCACATCAATCAAACGTTTACCGGCGTTGCGTTCGGTTTGCCCAAGACCAGATCATGAAAGAGCATACTGAACAAAATGCTGACACGGCAGCTGAAATTGAAAAGCTGCGCAAAATTAACAGTGTGTTAATCGATCGCGTAGAACGATCAATGGATCAGCAAGGGCATGGCTTCTCATTGTTTCAGACCGCTATCAATCTGGAGTCGCAAATCGATCGGCGAACAAGCGAGTTAACATCAACGCTTGCTCATTTGAACAGGACTAATCATGAACTGGAAACGGCAAAGAATTTAGCCGAAAAAGCCAACCTTAATAAGTCTCACGTTTTGGCTGCAGCCAGTCACGATGTATTGCAGCCGCTTAATGCAGCGCAATTACTCATTTCGTCGCTTACCAGCATACAAAACAACAAAGAGGGGCAACGGCTTTGTCAGCAGATAGAGCGCTCGCTCGATACCATGACCACATTGCTGAATTCTCTACTGTATATGTCCAGGCTTGATGCCGGGGCGGTTCAGCCCGATTGGCAGAGTGTGTCGTTACAGGCCCTATTTGATTCCATCGAATCCGATTTCCAACCCTTGGCTCAGGATAAGAATATCGAGTTGCGAGTGAAGCACAACAATTTATATGTGCATTCCGATGCAACGATGTTACGACGAATAGTACAAAACATGATTGCCAATGCGATTGAATACACCACCGAAGGCGGCGTGCTGGTATGTGCAAATAGTATTGCCGACCGTGTTCAAATCAGGGTTGCAGATACTGGCTGCGGAATTGAAAACGATAGTCTGGAAACCATTTTCGAGGAATTCTACCGTGGCCCTTCCAGCACGCAACAATCTCATCAGCATTCGGCGGGTTTGGGGTTGGCCATTGTTGCAAGAATGGTTGAAACGCTAAATCATTCTATTCGCGTGAATTCCATTCCCGGAACAGGCTCTTGTTTTTCGCTCGCATTGCTTGCAGCCGAACGCACCGTGCACCTCGATACCAATCTACCCACACGAACAAATCTGGAGACAGTCTCGGGTTCTGTTGAGCTTGCACAAAAGCGGGTGTTGTTTGTAGAAAATGACCTTGCTGTACTCGATGCAATGGATGGCTTGTTGTGCATGTGGGGTTGTGATCATCGTTTGGCAAAAAGTCCACAAGAGGCTATCGACGCTATATCGAATTCAGACTGGCAACCGGACTGGATTATTGCCGATCAGCAATTGGATGCGGACGAAACCGGCACCGCCACTATTGAGCGCGTTCGACAACGCGTGGGGGCATCGATTCCCGCCGTTATTGTTACCGCAAACCCGTCGAAGGAGCTGGCCTTGGAAGCGGCGTCTGCCGGAATTGAATTGATGTTAAAACCGATTAAGCCTGGACAGCTACGCGCACTGATGTGGCATCAGTTAGCCCATCATGAAGCAACAGAGACGTGATCACCCGCAATATTATCTTCGGGCTGTTTACGAATTTCTGCTCTGCAGCATGGGCACCAAGAAGCAATATCAGAATAGCTAGCGGCACTCTGGTTCTTTAGGGCCAATGACTCACACTCCAATGGTCAGTAGCATGTAAGGTGGCTGGAAGGTGCTGGGGACGTACCTGATGAATAGTTGAGATGTTGTCTATTGGTCATAATGAGTGATAGTTTAGTGGTCAGCTAGACGGTAGTACGCGGTAAGCTAATGAGATTTCTGGCTGCTACCGATCTCAATCGATTTTGAATAAGGGTTATGAAATCAGATAGTTACAATATCAGGCAGGTAACCGCCAAAGAGTTCAGTTGCCGGTCGGCGGTCCTGCTCAACATGAAACCCTTACCCGACAGTCATTCACCGAGCAATATACTGTTCAACATGACGGTTGCGTTGATGCTGTTCATCGGTGTGTTCACCGGTTTGTTCTTCGGCGCAGCACCTGCCTTGGCTGACGTGCAAACGAAGATTTACTACCTTGAACAGCAGGTGGATCGTGCGCCGAGCCGATCAAGTTTGATTCAATGGCCGGACGATGACGGTCTTATGGGGGCCAAGCTAGGTATTGAAGATAATGCAACGACGGGAAAGTTTCTAAAACACACGTACTCACTTGAACAGCACGTTGTTGATAACGAGCAAGAGTTGTTGGCGCAAGCCCGACGTGTGCTGGGGCAGGGTTCGGTACTATTAATTTTAAACGCGCCGGCAGAATCGGTTGTCGCGGTAGCGCAGTTAACGGAATCGGAAGACGATCTGATTTTTAATGCCTATAGCATGCGCAATAGTTTGCGTGATGAGCAATGCTACCCCAACGTGTTGCACAGCATGCCCTCACGCAACATGTTAGCCGATGCACTAATGCAGTTTTTTGTTAAACGGGATTGGCAAGATCTGTTTCTTATTGAGGGAAACCGTGCGAACGATCAACGCTATGCTGAGTCTTTACGTCGGTCTGCGAAGAAGTTTGGCTTAAAGCTTGTGAAAGAAAAACAGTGGCTCGTAGATGCCGATATTCGACGCAATGCCTCGCTTGAAGTCCCGGCCTTCACCCGAGCCAGATCTTACGATGTGGTGGTAGTGGCAGATGAAGATCAGGACTTTGGGCATTACTTACTCTACAACACCTGGTTGGCGCGACCTGTTGCCGGTAGTGCAGGATTGCAACCGGTCGTGTGGTCGCGTGTGTTAGAGCAGTGGGGAGCTTTGCAGCTTCAGTCCCGCTTCTACAAACTTGCGCAGCGCGATATGACAGGCGTTGACTATGCTAATTGGGCTGCAGTGAGATCGATTGGTGAGGCCGTAACGCGCCTGAACTCAAGTGAGCCTGCGAAAATAGCGGACTACTTGCTGGGTGATCAATTCGAATTGGCAGGGTTTAAAGGACACAGCCTGACCTATCGCAATTGGAATGGTCAGCTACGCCAGCCTGTGCCACTGGTGCACGCGTATGCAGTCACCGCTAACGCACCGCTTGAAGGTTTTTTGCATCATTCCACAGAGTTGGATACATTGGGTGTCGATAAACAGCAAAGCCAGTGTGACAAATTTGAATGAATTATCCGGATTAAAACAAATGGTTAAACGCAATTTCAAACCGGCAGCGGTATTGCCATTCAAAGCGCTGTTAAATTGCGCACTGACATTGGGTGCTCTGGCAGTGTGTGTTAACGCACAAGCGCATTTGATTTATGTATCGAATGAGAAAGATGACACCATAAGCATTATTGATACATCGAATAATGAAGTAATCAATACCATTGAAGTGGGGGAGAGGCCACGGGGTATTACTTTCAGTAAAGACTTCAAAACGTTGTTTATCTGTGCGTCCGATTCGGATGCAGTACAGGTGTTCGATGTGGCAACATCCAAAGTGCTTCACGACTTGCCAAGTGGAGAAGACCCAGAACAATTTGTGCTGCATCCGGACAACAAACGTTTATATATCGCAAACGAGGACGACGCTGTCGCCACGGTGGTGGATATTGAGTCGCGTAAAGTTGTCGCTCAAATCGATGTCGGTGTAGAACCGGAAGGTATGGCGGTTAGTCACGATGGTAAGTTTGTGATTGTGACCTCTGAAACATCCAACATGGCCCATTGGGTAGATACAACCACCAATGAAATATTCGCTAACACATTGGTAGATCAACGGCCGCGTGATGCAGAATTCTCGCTCGACGACACTGAACTGTGGGTGTCTGCTGAAATAGGTGGCACCGTGGCCGTCATCGACGTGGCTACACAGGTCATTAAGCAAACGCTGTCGTTTGAAATCAAAGGCATTTCATCAGACAGGGTTCAACCGGTTGGGATGGAACTCACCGCCGATGGCAAGCTTGCATTTATTGCGCTTGGCCCTGCGAATCATGTGGCCGTGGTTGATCGATCAACAATGGAAGTAATCGATTATATTCTGGTTGGAAAGCGCGTCTGGCATTTGGCATTAACACCAGAACAGGACAAGCTCTACACCACTAATGGTGTGTCCGGCGATGTAACGGTTATCGATGTCGCCTCGTTAAGGCCCGAGAAAAGTATCAAGGTCGGGCGATATCCGTGGGGGGCTGCAGTACTTCCCGACGAATTTAAGCCGTAGCCTGTCAGTGACGCACTATGTTGTTGTGCGACCTCGTGGTTCGCGATCTCGTGCTCTGGCATTGAGTGAATCGCGATAGTGTGGTTCGCACAGCTTGTTATTATAAATGCTCAGAGCCTGGCAATGCTTGAGTGGGCTCGCACAACTTTTGCTGAAGTAAACGGCAGATCAATCTTACGCTGCAATACAGCACTGGGTTCGGCATGAGTATCTGAAAACAGTTTTTTCTGAAGCGCGGTCAATAGTGCACAAAACTCTTTACTATCGGTATCAAGCTGTCCATTTGCAGTGAACGGTCTCGTAGTGCCATTGTCTGCCATAGCGTTAACGCCGCTTGTTCTGTGCGCAGCGTGGTCACGGCCGCTCTGGTCACGGCCGCTCTGGTCAAGCGCGTTGTAAAGCGCTTGCCACTGCCCGGATAATCTTAATTGCTCAAGTTTTTTTAACGTTTTACGATTACGATGCTCTGCTCTGAACAAACGTATACCGTCCAATATCAACGGCAATAACAGAATTACTGTAGCAACAATCAGTATCGCCGCAATAATCGATTGCCATTTTGCGTAAGCGCGCAGCTGCAACAGTAACGATGACCAAGTCGATTTATTGGTGGCCAGATCGGCCAGTAAATCGGCACGATCGGGTAAGCCAACATTAATACGGCGCGCTGGAAGAATTGCCTCCCTATGATTACTCGCTTGCGTGTCCCACCAGAGCACGCGCACAGTGTCCAGAAAAACCGGAATCGGGCTCTGTGCCACCATGCGGTATTCAAACGTGGCAGTGGCTACGGTGTGTTCGTTAACGAGTTCATGATTGCGTGTTGTGCGAACCAGCGTACTGGTTAGCGCACGTGTTGGTAGTGGCGCAATATCGGGGAGTTGACTACCCAGTACATTGGTCGCTGTGAGCGTGATAGTGCGGAAGATCTCATCGCCAGCCGACAGGGTGGTGACCTCTTTCGACCATGCATCGCTTAACTTTACGCTGCTTGCCGGTAGCCACCACTCTGGTCTATCGGCTGGCGCCGGCTCAACCGTTAACGTTGTTTCAGTTGGGGAATGATTGAATTCAGCGCGCTGGGTTCTGGATTTTATCAGCGTCCCATTCCACAGCAATGGGCCAATTGCAATTGTGCCGGAGCGCTTCGGGTGTAATAAGTATCGCCAGTGGATTTGCCGCCATCGCTCATCGTCCTCTATTGTGCGTCGTTGTTCAATAATGGGTATGACATCGAAATCGTTAAACGTGGGTAGCTGAATCGACTCGTTGGCTATTTGAACCGAGTGCTTTAATTTGATGTCGACCAACACTTGTTCACCGACCACCGGTTGTGTCTTGGAGAATGTAATACTGCTTTGTAAATCGGTTTCGCTTGGCAGCCATTGGTTGACAGGTGCTGCTTGTACATTAATGCTAATCGTATTGGATGTTACTTGTCCGGTGGTGCTTTCACCGTAGAGCGGACCCAGTATCAGTGTGCCAATGCTGGTGGGTATGAATTCCATTCGTCGAATGTTTATCTCAACTACTTTGCCGCCAAACACAGCGATGCGCGTGCCGGTTGTTTCTCGTAGAAATTCGGGTAAATCGGTTAGTTTCTCAATTTGCAGTGGTTCGAGTAACCCCACCGATTCGATATCCAACACCACGCTATCGCCGAGATAGATCGATTGAGTTTCTGAACTTAGTGCAATGCGTGAATCGCTTTGGGCAAAAGCCATGCAAGGCACAAGTGCAACCCAGAATAGAATAATTTTAAACAATCCATACATTCTCCGCGCTAGGGTGTGCGTTAAAACCTGATAGCAGCGTCGAGCGTTAACTTGAGTAAGATGTTGTGTACGATAGTGAGCACCGTAGCGAATGTTTGACTGATTGCTACTGAGCCATACAATCATCCAAGGCTTTAGCTTCCATAGATTTACCACGCATCACCACCGGCAGGTGCATTCTGCCCAGCAGCTTGTCGCCGTTCAGACTCCAGTTGAATTCTGGACTTCAAGAATTGATGCGCATCATGATTGATCTGATTCAGCCATTGTTCTGTTGCCTGATCGTGCTCAATAGCTGCACGCAGGCCAGCGGCTTCTAAGTCGGATGCGGTTGAATCGGATTCAGCACCGGTAGATGGCTGTTCTGCTGATTCGCTATCGTTGGCCTTGCCCTTAATCTTCTCCTCGCCGGGCTTGCCAGCCTGTTGTTCAGTGGATTGATCTGATGTGTTACCACCTGCGCTGTCGTCTATCGCATCGGCGGCCTGCTTGTCGGCCTGAGTGGATTCCTCTTCGCTGCCAGACTTGTTATCGCTGCGTTGCGTTTGCTCCTTCCCAGCACCGGGGTTGCGCGCCTGGTCTTCTGATTCTGTCTCTATCTGATCTATTTCATTCTGGCGCGATTGCAGGGCCTGTTGCCCGGACTGGTCGCCGTTTTCAAGCGCCAACAGTTTTCGCACGATGTCCGCGTTGTATTGCGCGTTTTCATGATGAGCATCCATAGACAGTGCCCGAAGATAGGCATCGAGCGCGAGCTCGTAATAGCCGAGCTTGACATAGCAATTACCTAGATTGTATTGGGCGTTTGCATCGTTAACTCTGACAAATGCCTCGGCAGCCCGCCACCATTGCTCTGAGCGATAGAGCGCAACGCCTTTCCAGGCCGGATCGGTAAATATTTCTGCCGCTTTTGCATAGTTCCCCTGTAGAAATAAATCGTGGGCCAGAATGTTATCTTTGGATGCTCGAACGTGTGTACTCAGCAGTACGAAGCAGACAATCGTTATGGTTCGTATAATGTTGCCCATGTTTGTTTTCATGTCTGTGGCCTGAACCAAAGCACGGCAACAGGCAGAAGCAGCAGCAAAATCCAATGCGATTGGTTCTTCCAGTGCAAGGCGCGAATGTCGGCATTTTGCGTGGCAAACACTTCTGATGAAAGCTTTAGATCAGCGACATCAATCTCGCCCAAGCGATTGGCGTTAAGCAGTTGGCCACCACCGGCGCTTGCAAACGCCGCGGCATTCTCAGTATCAATACTGGTTTTGGGGTCGCCGGTTTGGCTGCCAAACAGTAACAGATCAACTTGATGTCCAGAAGCGGCCAAGTGTCGTGCAGCGGCGGTTGATCGTTGGTTAACACCGCCTCCATCGCCTAGTACAAAAACGCGCGCTCTGATAAATTCGCTATCGGCTATCACCGATGTGCTCAGTGAAAGTGCACGGGCCAGATTGGAGCCGTCGTGTTGAATGATGCCATAGTCAAGAAGCGCAATATGCTGGTTAAGTAAGTGTTTATCGAATACCGGAGGCACGGCGAGAAAGGCATCGCCAGCGTAAATAACCAATGCCAGTGGTCTGGCTCCGGCATGGCGTGACAAGGCATCGAGTGCATCGCGCATGGCTGTGAAACGAGTAGGTGCAACGTCATCCAACGTCATGGAGCGGGATACATCAGCGACAGCAATCCAACCCGTGGTGTGTTGGTAAGCTTGTTCATGGGTATTACGGGTTGCAGGGGAGCTCATGGCCAAAGCGATGATGCTTGCGCTGATCAGTAACCAGGAACGCCGCTTTGTTGAGCTAAGTTGGTTCTGACTCAAGTGGCTCAACACGCCTGGGGCGATTACCCGTCGCCAGGTATTACTGATAATTGTTCTCAAGGGTAACAGGCTAAGCATGAATAGCAGCGCGAAAACGATCAGCCAGAGTGGGTGCAAAAAGCTCATGCTGTTTGCTCCGTCCATCGAAGTGCTTCCCAACCAAGCAATAAGATAAATAAGATTAGTAGCGCGATATTTCGTATGTCATGCTGCAGTAAGACGTCTGGTGTTTTCGATTCTGCTGATTCAAGATCGTCTATCGCGGCATAAATGCTCTGAAGTTCTTCCGTGGTTTGGGCGCGAAAAAACTCACCACCTGAACTTTCAGCAATGGTTTTTAATGTCGCTTCATCCAGATCGGCCGACGGCGATGTGTCGTAGCCTCCGGCTTGCTGATCGCTGGCCATGGCTATGGTGTGAATGCGTATCGATAGCTCAGCAGCCAGCTCGGCAGCACTTTCAGGTTCGACCGTACCTGCGTTGTTGGTGCCATCCGAGAGCAATACGATGGCCTTATTGCGCGCAGGGTCGGTACGCAGTGTTTGTATCGCCAGGCCCAGTGCATCACCTATTGCGGTAGAGCGGCCGGCCATACCAATGCCAGCACTTTGCAGATACCCCGCAACGGCTTTGGTATCAAAACTCAGTGGTGACGCTACAAAGGCTTCTTCAGCAAACAACACCAGTGAGAGCCGATTGCCTTTTTGCGCTTGAATGAATTTACTGGCAACCACCTTTACAACCGACAACCGGTCGCTGGATAGTTCATCGATTGAAAAGTCGTCCCGCTCCATGCTGCCAGATAAATCAATTGCCAGCGCAATGGCTCGACCGTCAGCAAAGCGAGACAGTGAATTGCCCTTGAAACTGGGTTGTGCAATCGCAAAAACAAGCAGGCACCAGCACAACCACGGAAGTAATTTAATCAGCCTTCTATGTTGCACAGCCTCACTGTCGATACTGTTCAGCGCGCTTTCCAATCTTGGCGGAATGGCTATAGCTTCATGCGATACACGGGGTTTAAAAAAGCGCTCAGCTACAGGTGCAAGAAGTGGCATTGGCAGTAAGACAAACATCCACGGCCATTCGAATGACATTATGCTGATCATTGATGCTTTCGCAGAGCAACGGGTTTGTACAAACGCGTTAAGTCGTCACACAATCGGGATACATCGAGTTGTGAGGATTGATGTTTTTTATAGAGGTCGTGTCCGAATATTGTACCGTTACCCTGGGTGAAAAAACGTGTACCAAACGTGCTGTCGAGCTTGTCTAGCCAAGGTTGACCCTCCAGCAGATTAACTTCATCACCGTGCAAGTGGTGCAGAGTACGTCGAAGTATAGTGGCTAACTGATGAATAGCGTTTCTGTTACTGATGTGTTTATTGGTTACGTTTTGCCGGTTTGATCTGTTGAGGTTTGCCGTGCTTTGGGCAATTTTTGTCTGGTTTTTTATGTGTTGAATTTCTTTACACAGTATTCGATTGATCGACGCTTTTTTCCAGTGTACCCAGTAGGCACACCCCAGCAAAATTGCAAACAGTCCCAGTAGCATTAAGCCTAACAAGACTCCCGAACTATCTGTAGGTGGCAGTGGTTCCTGGATATCCCGGAGTTGTTGCAACAGCTGATTAGGGTCATCCATAATGCACGCTCACGCCAGAAAACCCAACTGAATCAGAGAATGTTTTATCGCTGCTGCACCGATACTGCTATGGAGTAACGGAATTTTTACATCCGTAAAAAGATTAATCAGTTGACGATGCTGATCGGCCAATTTTTCTCGCAACGCACGTGTTTGGGTTTGGTTTAATACAACACGTCTTTGCCCGTTCGCTGTTTTATAGTGATAGGTACCGGTTGGTAAGGGCTTGTGTTCTAATGGGTCGTCTATGTAAATCACTGCGATGCGTTTGGCAGCCTCCAGCTCTTTTAAGGTCATGGCCAATTCGTTGTTCACCGTATCAAGCCCACTTATCGCCACAATTGAACCGAGTTCGCGGCCTGTGTTTATTAATGGAGTGAACACACTTTGTTCAGAGCTCACGTGATTTAACTGCGTGTACCAGTCACTTTTTGCAGATTCAAATTGGTTAGCCAGAGCTGCGCAGATGGCCAATGCTGCTTTATCGCCTGTGGCGGCGCGCGTCGCATGAAAACCATTTCCTGTTTGTATTAACAGCCCACACCGGCCGCCCGTACTAACACATTGCCACGCAAGCGTTGCTGCGACATAGCCCGCTTTAACCGCCTTGAGCGCATCAGAACCTGTGAACATTCTGTCTGAGAAATCAACCGCGAGTGTGAGCACCTGTTCGCGTTCTTCGCGATAAAGACGTGTATAGAGCTGGTTATGTCGAGCGCTGACTTTCCAGTCAATGTGCCTGACATCATCGCCGGGTGTGTAGCAACGCAAGTCTTCGAACTCAAGGCCCTGGCCGCGTTTTCGACTAGCGATATGTCCGGGTAAATGTGAGAGCTCTTGTGGGGTTAGCGAGGTTTTGGGAGCCACGCTGTATTGGGCGTCTATAAGCCGTTGCAATGTTAGTGTGACAGTGGCATCGTTCATCGTGTCGGTGGCGGCATCAGACATGGCGTGTTCTCAGACTTTTGGCGTTGCCTGCACAACCTGCGAAATAATCTCTCTTTGAAAGACTCCCTCGGCTATGGCTTTATATTCAAGTGCAATGCGACCGGACAACACATCGACTGCCAGAGATGCAACATCATCTGGTGTTACGTAATCCCGACCCGATAACCACGCTTCAGCTTTGGCGGCGGTTGCAAGAAAAATAGAACCGCGCGGGCTGGATGCCTGGCGGATTGCGTCGACCGACTGGCCACCAATACCCTGGCCTCGGGTTGCGGCTATCAGTCGCACAATGTAGTCGCGAACTGAATCGCTTATGTGTACACCGGTGATTGATTCACTGGCACGAACGATAGTATCGGTATCGATTGCATCGAGCTTGTGTACGTTGGGATCTTCTGATTCAGCCAGAACCGTATCCAGAATAAGCCGCTCAGTGTCTGCATCCGGCATCGCAACATCAATGAAAAACATAAACCGATCTTTTTGTGCCTCGGGTAAGGGATAAGTACCTTCATGCTCAATCGGGTTTTGAGTCGCCGCCACCATAAACAGGGCATCAAGTTTTCGCGTAACGCCTGAAGAGGTAATTTGTTTTTCGCCCATGGCCTCAAGCATGGCACTTTGCACTTTTGGTGGTGCTCGATTAACTTCATCGACAAGCACGATATTGTTGAATAACGGCCCTTTGAGAAATTCGAAGTTACTGGTTTTTTGCTGGAATAGTTCTGTGCCGGTAATGTCAGCCGGTAGTAAGTCAGGGGTTGACTGAACTCGTGCAAAGCTTGCGCTAACTGACTGCGCGAATCGATTCACAGCACGCGTTTTTGCCAGCCCTGGAGGCCCTTCAATTAAAACGTGCCCACCCGTAAGCAGTGCGATGTATAAACGCCGAATCAGGGATTCCTGATTGATAAGCTGCGTTTCCAGTTGAGCTACAACACGCCGAATATTCGCACGATCCTGATCGTCGTTGGAAAGATTGCTGGCGCTCATGATGGAATGCTCATGTTCGTGGGCTCATTATTTATCGGCGAAGGATTTTATGGTTAAAGCGGGGTAGCGTTGTTTATGGGCTTCATCCCCAAAAAATTCATTCAGATCGATTGGGTGAGAATAGGGTTCAGGAGGGGAGGACAGAACGTTTAAGTCTCCTTGCATAAGTTTACCGGTAATGGCGCCGGTGTCGGTAAGTGCTAGTTTGTAGTAAATACCATTCCATGCATCTATGCCAAACTCATTCTTTTTCTTCTGTATAAACAGCAGTTGGTATTCCAGGTTGGTGAAATCATCGGCGCTTATCGAGTTGTTTAATTCATAAGGATAAGCCAGGTGGCAATACCAGTCTTCTGTGCCAGTGATGCATCGAAACGGCCGCATTGACAAAAAGTGATCTGAGAAGTCATCGCCTGTGATGTCTATGCTGAAATTCGCTGTTCCATCGGGAAGATTTTTAAATTGAACAGTACCAATGGATGTATTCTGTTCTTTGCCGATTAGCTCAATGCTTGCGTTAGCAGGAAAAAGATGTGGCGTGGTATCGTTTATAAAATTAACTGGTGCAATTTCTGTTAACGCGTTTCCCTGTTCTAACCAACCATCGCTGCCATTGGGATACCAATACACGTTTGCGTACCCCCAACTAATCGCACGTTTGGCAGCGTTCCAACTTTGCCAACAATCTGCTGTGCAAAAAAACAGAATCGGTTGGTTCTTATCATTGACGCTCAAGCGTTTTAAATTCCGCTCAAAGTAGTCTGCGTGTTCCGGTTCGAGGAACCCGCGACCGACTTCAGGTAGCCAGTGCGTGCCGGCGATACTGTGTCTGGGTTCTGTGATCAGCCAATAGCCTTCAAGCGGGTCGGCCCCCATGCCTTTTGGCGGCAGTACATCAATAAACACCATGTTGCCCAAAGCATGCTGCTCCATGACAAACGGTGTATCGACGGTGGTTCCGCCTGGAATAGATTTGGGCACCGGAGCGCGGTAACGATCCATCCGGTAACCGGTTTGAGGGTCAACGTCATATTCCTCGGCAAGTGCTGAATGATTTAGCAGGAGCGCTAACGTATTGAGAAAGCAAAACAATAAAATGAGTTCGAACTTAACCATGGCAAACGTTTTACATGAGCGCAGTGCGCTTAGTATGAGTGAGTGTTGCATGGCAAGCAGTGGTACCAAAGTTCTATTATTCCCTTGCCACTGGTAAATACTAGGTTATTGTGCTGTATCCGACTATATTCTGGCCCATACAACACGTGCTGACAATATGAACGTACCGGTTGGGTCGGCTAAGGGCTCCCTGTACCATTGTTGTATTTAGCCACTGTGGGCAGCAAATCATTGAAAATGAGCGCGATTGATGATTACGGCGTGAAGTGCGAAATTGTCGGGTTTATTGGTACTTGGTATGGGAGTAGGCCAAAGCACCATAGAGTCTACATGTTGATTCTGATATAACTACTTATAATTAGGTAGATCGTGAGAGGAAGAGCATGAGGTTTAGCATTTTGACGGCCAGCGCGCTAACAGCGCTTGTTATCTGTTCTGGCGTCGTGTCAGTTGTGCACGGGCACGGTGACGTCACGCCGCAAGCGGTGGAAACCGAAGGCCTGGAGCCGCTTCCAGAAGAGATTCAAACCGAAAACCCTTATCGGTTGGCTGGTGGCGAGCAGTATGAGCTGGCGCAAACCATTGGGGCCTCGGGTTATAACCAGAATTGTGCGCGTTGTCATGGCCTGGAAGCCATTTCGGGTGGAATAGCCCCCGATCTTCGATTATTGGAAGAGGGAGAATTTGGCGATGAATGGTATATGGAGCGTGTGCTGAAGGGTTACTCTCAAAATGGTGCCTATAAAATGCCGCCGTTCAAGGAGCTACTGAGTCAGGAGGCCATGTGGGCTATTCGGTCCTACATTGAAACGCGGCCCATGTGACCGTTAGCCCTTAAACCCGTTTTTTAAACCAATAATGACAATGACGCGCCTTAAACACTCTGTTCGGTATGTTGCTCACTTGGCATCAAGCTTAGCAATAAGTTTAACGGTGAGTCTTTGTCTGCTGCAGGCGTCGCATGCTCGGCCACTCGATGAAATCATTGATGCGGGCCGCATTACGTTTTTTGTTTACAGTGACTACGCTCCTTATTCATGGAGCGAGGCAGATGAATACCACGGAATCGATGTTGATATAGCCTTCGCGCTTGGGAAAAAACTCGGTGTTGAAGTCGATATTCTAATGCGCGGTGCCGATGAAAATCTGGATGACGATTTACGCGTCAACATCTGGAAGGGCGACTTGATACATCGCAAAGTGGCCGACGTGATGTTGCATGCACCGTACGATCCCGAGGTTAATGCCCGCAATGAATTTGCCGTTCTCATGGCGCCCTATTTTCAGGAAAAAATGGCGGTAGTGGTTGATCGAAAAGCGATTCCGGAATTAAAATCATTCGGTCGATTTGTCACTAATCCCATCGCTGTGGAATTGGATACCGCTGGCGATTTTTTTCTATCCAACGCGTTCAGAGGCCAATTACAGGATAGCATTCGCCGCGGTCGAACTTTTGCTGACGCGATTGGTCTATATATGGATAACGAGGTACCTGCTTTGATGGCATCACGTGCTCAGACTGAATGGGTCGCCAAGATAGCAACGAAGCGCGATTCGTATATTGCACAACCTCCAATGCCAGGGATTGTGCGTACCGGTTGGCCCATTGGTCTTGCGGTTAAACATGATAGCCGCGATCTGGGATATGAGCTTCAGGAGTTGCTTTCCCAGCTTTTGGATACTGGGGAACTGCAAGCAATATTCGAACAGTACGGTGTGGAGTATTTGCCACCAGAACTGAATTAAGCCGAGCAACAAATCGTTGCGAGTAGCTTAAAACTTAAGAAGGAGCCAGGCTAATGTGTGGTTTACTCGGAAAATCGGCCAACGGAACAGCAAATGCAATGCTGGCAACGAAACGCACAATAAGTTTACGTCAGCGTTTTGTCACGCGAGTGTCCGTTGTAAAAAATAGTGTGCCCGTCGTCTGTTTATTCCTGTGCCTGATTTTTCCAGCGCTTTCGCACGCCAGTCGCGATATTCCAGCCGACCCGTTCGAATCGGTTATGTGGAAGCTGATGGTGGAGCGTCACTTTCCCGGTGGGGAAGTGGTATTCGATTCGCGCGTAAAAGTCAGTGCACCTAAAAGTGCAGAAAATCAATTTCATGTTCCTATCACTGTAGATGCAACCGAGCTTAGCGATGTTGAAGAGATCGTTGCCGTAGCCGATTTAAACCCTATCGCGCATATTCTCACGGTACGTCCGAAGAAATCATTATCGTTCGTTGGTTTTCGCGTAAAGCTTCAGCAAGCTACGCCGATTCACGTTGGGGTTCGCACCAGTGATGGTGTCTGGCACATGGGCGGTGCGTATATCGACGCGGCTGGCGGTGGTTGTACTGCACCTGCCATGGCGCATGGTATGAATAACTGGATGAAAACCTTGGGCAAAACACGAGCGTCAACGCGACGTGAATCGCCGCTATCGGCTCGCATGACTATCCGTATGCGTCACCCCATGGACACCGGATTGGCGGCCGGCATCCCAGCTTTTTTTATGAATCAGATAACGGTGCAAGATGCCGCCGGTGAGACCGTCGCAGAACTCGACCTGTATGAACCTGTCAGTGAAAATCCGACGATAACGATCAAACCAAAAGTCGGTCAGGTGGAAGAAACACTGAGCGTGCTGGCTCGCGATACTGAAGGTAATGAGTTTGGTTTTCCACTCACGGTACCAGCGGTGGCAGCACAGTGAGCAACCCGGTAGCGGTAAGCTTGTGAGTAGCACGGTATGAAACCTGACGCTTCGCCCTGTTGTGATTCTGTTGATTCAACCAAACATGAACGGCGTGCTTTTTTAAAGTCATCGGCGCAAGTGCTCAGTGCTGGTTGCGCGTATTGCGCGATGGCGCCACTGCATGCAAAGTTGCTTGACTATAAGCTTGCTGCCAGTGAGATCGCTAAAGGCACCTGGGCGGTGCACGGTGCGCAAGAGTACTTTAATCTTGATAATGGTGGCAACATTGTCAATGTCGCCTTTATCGAAGTACCCGATGGCGTTGTTGTTATCGACACAGGGCCATCTAAACGATACGGCGAAGCATTACTGGCATTAATTCAACGAACCATTCCAAACAAGCCTGTGTTGCGGGTGTATAACACCCATCATCATCCCGATCACTGTTTTGGTAATCAGGTTTTTGATTCTTCTCTAATCGCTGCGCCACAGGGTGTTATCGATAATTTGCGCTTGGAGGGCGATGGTTTTGCAGAAAATCTGTACCGGTTAGTGGGTGACTGGATGCGTGGCACGTCACTCTCGGTGCCAACTGTTGCGCTCGATACCAGTTATGAAAATGTCGGCGGGCGCCGCTTTTCTCTGTTTTATCTTTCTGGCCACACGAGCGCCGATTTTGTCGTTCGCGATGACGAAACGGGCGTGTTATTCACCGGTGATCTTGCGTTTATGTTTCGA
Source organism: uncultured Granulosicoccaceae bacterium (assembly GCA_937922945.1). Taxonomy (GTDB): domain Bacteria; phylum Pseudomonadota; class Gammaproteobacteria; order Granulosicoccales; family Granulosicoccaceae; genus Granulosicoccus. The sequence goes on along the minus strand of CAKZUP010000045.1, from coordinate 6,874 downwards.
ACACCCACTACACCTCATGCCGATATTGCTACTTGGCAGGCCTCAATTAACGCGCTGTCAGGCACCGATAAAGACTTGATTTTTCCCGGACACGGTCCTCAGGATAGAAAAGGCGATTCATTGACGCAAACTTCAGATTATCTTGCGTGGCTAGATGGTACCTTGCGTCATTCGGTTGAGCAGGGGCTAACCATGAACGAGGCCATGGTGCTGCCAATTCCCGATCGTTTCAATAGCTTAAGTGTGCTTCGCACGGAATATGAACGCTCTGTTGTGCATCTTTACCCCAATTTAGAAGACACACTGCTACCCGAAATAGAATTAACTCGCTAAACAGCGACATTTCTTTGTCAGCATTCTTCCGTTAGTGTTTCTGCGTCAGTCAACTTGCGCAGGCGGTACCTTTGGTCAATATGGGCTTTCGGGCGACCACGGTAAACTCGTGCCTATTGGCCCGGTTTCAGACTCTTTCAATCCAATGGGTTTCAGACTATGATCTGGCTTAGTAATACCTTAGTTTTATCGGGTGAATTTATTCACTAATCATATAATTCTAATGACTTACCGGAGGATGTTCACTATGCAAAGAAAAATTTGGCTAGCCTTAGCCAGCTCACTATCCGTTGGTGCGGTGGCCTTTGCAGGCTCTGCGAATGCCGATGTTGGTATTGCGGACATTATGGGCGACCAGAGCACGACTGAAGATATCGTGTCTTATGGACTCGGCCCACGTGCCCAACGTTATAGTCCACTTGCTACAATCGATAAATCAAATATCAAGAATCTGTTCCCGGTTTGGTCTTTCTCATTCGGTGGTGAAAAGCAGCGCGGACAAGAATCACAACCGCTGATTAAAGATGGCGTGATGTACGTTACGGGTTCCTACAGCCGTATGTGGGCAATTGATATTGCAACTGGTGAAGAGCTGTGGCAATACGATGCACGTTTGCCGGAAGGTATTTTGCCGTGTTGTGATGTGGTGAATCGCGGCGCTGCCATTCTGGGCGATAAAGTGTTCTTTGGTACGCTTGATGCCAAAATAGTTGCGTTGGATAAAGACACCGGTAAAGTCGTTTGGCGAAAAACCATTGGTGACTACGAAGCGGGATACTCTTACACTGCGGCACCGTTAATCGTTCCAACCGAAAAACATGGACCGCTAATTCTTACTGGTAATTCTGGTGGTGAGTTCGGTGTCATCGGCGAGGTTCAGGCACGCAATCCTGAGACGGGTGAAATGGTTTGGTCGCGCCCTACCATTGAAGGCAACATGGGTACCCTGATGGGTGCGGAATCCACCATGACCGGAACCAAAAACGAATCATGGCCTGGCGATATGTGGAAAAACGGTGGTGGTGCAACCTGGTTGGGCGGCACTTACGATCCGGACACCAAGCTGGCCTATTTTGGCACCGGTAATCCGGCACCGTGGAATTCATACCTGCGTGCAGGCGACAACAAATGGACTTCCGCTCGAATCGCTATCGATCCCGAAGATGGTGAAATCAAGTGGGGTTATCAAACGACTCCGCACGATGGGTGGGACTACGATGGTGTAAACGAGTTTATTCCTTTCGATATGGAAAAAGACGGCAAGATGGTTAAAGCTGGAGCATCGGCTGACCGGAACGGATTTTTCTATATTCTGGATCGAACCAACGGCGAGTTTATTTCAGCATCACCATTTGTACAGAACATCACCTGGGCGAAGGGCATCGATGAAAATGGTAAACCCATCTTCGATCCAGATAACCGGCCCGGTAACCCGGCTGAATCGGCCGATGGCAAGAAAGGTAAATCCGTATTTGCGATACCCAGTTTTCTGGGTGGTAAAAACTGGATGCCAATGGCTTATTCTCAAAGTACAAAGCACTTCTATATACCCTCTAACGAATGGGGTATGGATATCTGGAACGAGCCTGTTACCTATAAAAAAGGTGCAGCTTACTTAGGTTCCGGTTTCACCATCAAGCCTATCTTCGATGACTACATTGGCTCTCTCAAAGCAATCGACCCTGCAACTGGTGATATCAAGTGGGAGTACAAGAACAAGGCACCTCTGTGGGGTGGCGTATTAACCACGGCGGGTGGGTTGGTATTCACCGGAACCCCTGAGGGTTATCTGAAAGCATTCGATGACGAAACCGGCGAGGAATTGTGGAAATTCCAAACGGGTACCGGCATTGTTTCATCTCCGATTACCTGGGAGCAGGATGGCGAGCAATACGTAGCGATTGTTACGGGTTGGGGTGGTGCTGTTCCGCTTTGGGGTGGCGAAGTGGCCAAGGTCGTCAGTTATCTGAATCAGGGTGGTTCGGTCTGGGTCTTCAAAGTACCCGAGCAATTAGCAGCACGCTAACAATATGGCGTTTGAAGCTTACGCGCTACAAACGACATAGAAAAACGGCTACAGGCTCACTGAGTAATAGTGGGCCTGTGCCGACGACTTTTGCCCCGTTGTAACAAATTCGTCTTACCCACTCAAAAAACCGTTAGCACCCTTTTGGAATCTCATGTCACAATAGAAGGCATGATATCGCTCGATAAGGCACTCATCGTTGACGACCACCCGCTTTTTCGCGAGGCGCTCAACACAGCCGTGGCTTTTGCTTATCCCAAAGCCCGCTGCTATGAGGCGGCGTCTATTAACGATGCGTTAAACATTCTTGAAAAATCTGCCGGTTTTGATATAGCGCTGGTGGATTTAAAAATTCCAGGTGTATCGGGCTTCGATGGCCTCATTCAATTACGAACCGGTTTTCCGCGCCTACCCATTCTGGTTGTGTCCGGTCTTGAAGACGCACAGATAATAAAGGAAGCCATTAGTTTTGGCGCTGCAGGCTATGTTGCCAAGTCGGTAGGGAAAGAATCTTTGGCCGTGGCGATTAACACCGTTCTAGCGGGCGATATTTATTTACCCGACGCTATTCGTATGTTGGATTCATCGACTGAAGCGGCTTACGACAGCAACAGTCTGGTCGACCGAATAACCAGCCTGACGCCGCAACAGCTACGCGTGCTGACCATGTTGCGCGAAGGTTTGCTGAACAAGCAAATTGCGCATGAACTTCGTGTTGGAGATAGCACGATAAAAAAACACGTATCGGAGATATTGCGTAAATTGCAGGTGAATAGCCGAACGCAAGCCGTTATTGAAGTCTCCAAGCTAGACCAGCAGTTTTTTGCTGCCGCTGAAGACGAGTTTCCGCACAAGTCTTATCGTTGATAAAACCTTATTCGGCGGCAGTTCGCCGCGAAGCGTGGTTTACATTCAGTGATTTACCCACACCTACTTATTGTCGACAGGTTTATCCGGATCGCCTTCAATGTAATAAAACCCAAACCCTATGCGCCTTTTTTGTTTGGGTTCAATATTTTTGCTGCGATGCTTTGATAGAAATGCATTGAGTTGTTGTAAAACCGGGCCAGAGACATCTGCCGTGAGCTGTTTAAACTCCTCAACATCGTTCTGGTGAATATCACTGTAAACCACCTGGCGTTGAAACCGTTTGCTGGTATCTTTTGCATCGATATTATGGATGGCTGTGTTGAATAAGTCGGCGACACTGGTTGCAACTACGCGAACTTGTTCAAGCTCATCCTTTCGGGGCACATAGGCACTGTTGATAAGTTCAACGGTTCGTTCGTCGGGTTGATGGGTAACGCCGATATGATTGAGTTCTTCCAACACAGCGCCATAAGTGATATCACCGCTGTAACGCTTAACCAGTGCCATAAAGCTTGCGTGTTGTTTTCCGTTGGTTACGTTGCGTATGGGTAAAACCAATGGGTTTGATTCTTTGTCCAGAAATTCTTTATCGCTGAGCCAGCCATTGACGACGCGTTGGGCGCGATTGGGTTTTTGTTTTTGCAGTGCTTCATTGTTATCGAGTGCATCACGCATGCGTACGACTTCTTTGCGACTTAAACCGGTGAGAACCGCCACGCGTGAGTTGGTCATTTCCTGATCTGGAATGGTGAAATGATCGAACGCCACCTCAACATACGTTTGCCGCATAAGCTCGTTTAATTCGGTATGCGTCATTTCATGCCGGATAAGTAAGCGGATGAGTGGTCGCAACATCCTGACTACGGCTCTGGCCAGTTGTAATTTGTGTGATGACTCGGCAGTGTCTTTCAATGCATTTAGTCCGTGGCTTCGTACCAATGTGAATTATTCACAACATCGACCGGGGGCGATGGGTATTTCCTATTCGGATATTTTACATGGCGAAGGAAATAATTCCCATTATATTTTTGTGACAAATTGACGGTTTTTTCCGGCTATTGATCTCGATTGGGTCAAGTAAAACAACAGCGTGTGCCGTCAGTAGCAATCTGGTTCTGTGGGCACACCCGACTGTTCTTATTGCCACATCTGCAGTTGCCGTGCAGAATATGATGAAACGCTGATTGGCGTGTGTAAAATGCGCACAACGCGCGTTTGTTCCGCAGGGCCGGTGAGCGAGAGGATACTCATCTCGTTAGTGCGCTGCCTTATCGTTATGCCCGAACACTGTATCTGAGCAATCTGTGCCTTTAACAATATGAGTAGTGATTACAAAACCAAGGTGATTAACGGTACATACGAATTGTATGAAAAAGGCGTGCCGCGCAAAAAATCCCACACATTGGTATTCAAGCTCCTGCGCTTATGTGGTTTTCAGGTGAGGCTGCCTGCCTATTCGGAACCACGCACAGTGTTCATTTATTGCAGCGCATATTTTACCGTGCTAGTTGCTGTGCTCTACGGCTACCTTCAGTGGAAATCCAATGGGCTGAATGTGTTCACAGTCATTTTTACAGCTGTAGTTCTGGGGTTGTTGGCAGGTTGGTATATGAAGTGGTTAACGGCTTTCAATCAAAAAAAACACCAACTAACGCCGTGGGATGAGTTGTAGTTTTAGAGAAAACGCGACACACTGGGCACTTGAGTTTATTCGACTTTAAAAGGAGCCAGCTTGGCACAGTCAACAACGACTAATCGTAGAATTGTTCTTGCAGAGCGCCCGGAAGGCTTACCCAACGAGAACACATTGCGACTTGAATCGGTCGATATACCCACACCTTCTGATCAGCAGATGTTGTTGCGCACGGTTTATCTTTCGCTTGACCCTTATATGCGTGGGCGCATGAACGATGCAAAATCCTACGCCGAACCTGTGAAAATTGACGAAGTGATGACTGCACAAGTTGTTGCAGAGGTCGTTACATCAAACCTTGCCGATTTTAGTGTCGGTGACTATGTGCTATCAGGTAGCGGCTGGCAAGACTATGCACTCTCCGATGGAGAAGGCGTGCTGAATTTGGGCCAGAATCCTGATAATCCATCTTGGTCGCTTGGTATTTTAGGCATGCCGGGTTACACCGCCTATGCAGGTTTACTCAAAATCGGCGAACCCAAGGAAGGGGAGACGGTGGTTGTGGCGGCAGCATCCGGGCCGGTAGGCGCAACGGTTGGACAAATTGCGAAAATAAAAGGCTGTCGCGTTGTCGGCGTTGCAGGCGGTTCGCAAAAATGTCAGCACGTGGTCGAGAACCTTGGCTTCGATGCCTGTATCGATCACAAGGCCGACGATTTTGCCGAGCAACTTAAAGCGCATTGTCCCGATGGTATCGATGTGTATTTTGAGAATGTTGGCGGCAAGGTGCTGTACGCGGTGCTACCACTATTGAATGCGTTCGCCCGTGTACCAGTATGTGGCGTGGTGTCTTGGTACAACTTAACCGGCTTGCCCGAGGGCACCGATGCCGGGCCTGCGATCATGGGCACCATATTGCGCATGAAAGTAAAAGTGCAGGGCTTCATCATTTTCGATAGCTTTCCGCGGAGCACCTATCAGGAATTTGTTGCTGATATGCGTCAATGGTTAAGTGAGGGGAAGGTCAGCTACAAAGAGCAAATCGTTGAAGGCTTGGAAAACGCACCTGCGGCTTTGAACGATGTGTTGTTGGGTAAGAGCTTTGGTAAGGTGGTGGTAAAGGTCTAGCGTTTAAAAAAAGCTTTCTACGGCAGTGTTGACACTAGTCGGAAAATTCTGAAGATGAAAATACCGATTATTGAAACCGAGCGACTGGTTTTACGTGAGTTTAGGCAAGAGACCGATTTCGAACCCTACGCCAACTTCTACGCCAGTGATCTCACCCGTTTTTACGGAGGGCCACTTGATCGTTCGGCTGCCTGGCGAGCCGCCGCCGCGATGATGGGCCATTGGGTCATTCGAGGTTATGGAGCCTGGGCAGTGGAAGAAAAAGCCACGGGTGATTTTTGCGGCATGGTTGGCCTATGGTATCCGGAAGGCTGGCCTGAGCGTGAAATTACCTGGGCGATAATAGCGGATAAGCAAGGCAAGGGTTTCGCTGCAGAAGCCGCTCTTCGATCAAGAGCTTATGCCTATGACACACTGAAGTGGGATAATGTATTCAGTTGCATATCTGCTGAAAACACTGCATCGATTCGTCTTGCAAAAAAGTTAGGCGCAACGCAGCATCGTGAAGTGGTGAGTGCGGCCAGAGGGACTGTTTTAGTGTTTAAGCATGCCCATTAACATGCCCATTAAAAGGCAAGCTTTCTTTGATTCGCTCTTTTATAAGCGCTTTGTACACCCCTTGCATTTAATCATCACCACGCAACAGCGTGAGCAGTTCTGTTTGCTGTTCGGCAGACATATGGGGAATAACTGCCACCACTGGCCAGCCGAGGTGTCTGAAAAAAAGACAATCTTGCCACATTCTTACCGACTCAATTTTGTTCAGATTATAAACGGTTCTTTTGTAGAGTGGCATATTGAGAACAAGGTGTTCTGAGCTCACTTCTACTCGCGGTAATTTAAGCTTGGTCATCGCGCGCTTTAGTAAATAGAGTCCGAGAATA
>CAKZUP010000044.1 GCA_937922945.1 uncultured Granulosicoccaceae bacterium | reverse complement strand
GAAAAGAAAGACGATTCCGGCGTCGAGCAAAAAGATCTGGACGAGTGCGAATCGTTAGTAAAGTGAGCGAAAGCAGCCATGGTTTAGATTTGAAAGTTTAGATGCATGATGTAATTAGACGTGCGATTAGACATGCAATTAAACAAGTTGCGTCATCTTCTGTTCAGCCATTTTTAGTTAACCACCTGTAAGCCAACTTGGTTGAGGCTAGCTTGTTGAGGCAACTAACTGTGGCAAGTAGATAAAGCAACTAGTTAAGGCAATCATAGTTCGTTAAGGCAATCATAGTTCGTTAAGGCAATCATAGTTCGGTCAACCAACGAAGCTGATAAGAAATTCAGAAGAATGTCAAATTAGCTTACTCTATTGCCGGTAACAGTTCTTCATCCAGTTGAAATCTTGCACTGTTGCGCACCAACACACTGCCACGTTCCATCATCTGACGACCCTTACGAATGCCACTCTGTGCCTTGGTTATGGTCTTGTTACCTTTGTCAATAAGCTTGTTGCCATCTTTTATGGTTTCAATCGCTTTTTTCCACTGACTGCCAGCGGCTTTGAGTTTCTTGGCTTCGTTTTCGACTGTTTTAGGATCGGACGCATTGCCAACAGTTTGCGATAGGTCTTTATAAGCTAATCTGGCGTTGGTAACGCGAGCGCTACCATCTTGCACCATTGCCTCGCCTTCGCGGAGTTGCTTTCTACCTTCAACTAAGTCAGATTCTGCCTCACGGACTAATTTGCCGCCTTCGTTATTAAGCCTGGCACCTTCAGCGGCCATGGCAGCTGGGTCCCCGCTTAACGCATTTTCGCTTATGCCGCCTTTGGATGCACAGCTAGCTGTAACTGCAGATACGACAATTAGTGTGATCACTTTTAGGATCACCCCGATAAAAGAGTTCATTATTAATTCCTGAATTAAAAATACAAAATGCCGAAGGCACGTTGCTTTCCACGATGGGGTTAGTATACCCAGTTCCCTTTAAGAACTACTCGAACTTAATCCAAACTGCTAAAATAAAAGTTAGTCCGTAATATAAGCTAATCAGAATAGTGTGAAGCGCTTCGTCGAATGACAAGTTGATTGACTAGCCACGCCATTGGGGACAGCAAGAATCGAGATACGCGTAAAAAACCTGATAACTTACTGACGCACTGATCGTTCTTCAAAATGCCAACTAATTTGGGTAACTCGAATCCTATAACTACTTGCACCAAAACGATTAGTAGGAACCCGACGCACAGTAATCCGATGTCCCATTTGGTTAATTCGATAGTAGGGTTACCAAAATTTCTCCCTAACACCAGCCCCAGAAGTACTCCGATTATCATCAGGGCGACCGTTTTACCGATTTGGCAGGCTCTTAAATAGCTTTCTAAATGACAAAGAATATCGTTGGTGCTGCGCAGTTTAGCTGCTTTGGACCCAAGCTTTACACAGTCGTTGTTCGCTTTAACGAAGGCATACTCCGAAACCACAAATAAAGCGTGTAATAGCAGCATCCCAGACATAGCCAACCAGTGAGTCATTTCGAGTATCCCTTATTTTTGCCTTTCTCAGTAGAGAGTAGTGTGGCTTGAAAGGTCACAAAACCCTGAAGAGTTAAAGAAACCTCCGTTCCTATTTCGCCTTTCTCAAGGCCGTGGAATCAATAGAAATAAATTATCAATACGACAATTATATATAGTTTTACTTATTGGATGGTATTGTCGACAATCACCTCATACGCAACCAACGAATTGCTTGGCTGGTGAGGGAAATGAGATGGATTCAGTCAATACAGAAACCAAAAACGATGTAGAGGCTCAACTGCTGTGTTGTTGTCAGTCGCGCTTGGCAGGATGGGAAACAGCACTTGTCAATTGGATTAACGGCAACGATGCATGGCTGGCAAGGCGATGTGCGGCACGGCTGGGTTCTGTTGCGGATGCTGAAGACGCGATGCAGGAGATCACACTAAAAGTACTGCACGCGATAGATCAATTTGAAGGTCGGTCAGCGCTGCGGACTTGGGTTACTCGAATTGCTGACAACCACTGTTACTCGATCATGAAGCAACGTGTTGCAAGCGTAATAACAGATCATCTGCAGTACAGCATCGAAATGTTAGAGAGCGATCGAGTCGTATCAGTAGCTGTTGATTTGGAAAATGACACTAGCGTGCAGATCACGTTGAACGCTCTTGCAAAAAAGAACCGAGAGATTCTACAGCTGCGTTTTTTCTGCGAGCTTTCACTAGAAGAGATTGCTTCATGTTTGGGTATCTCTTTAAGCGCAACGAAAATGCGCCTGTACAGAGCGATGGATTCATTTAAGACAATACACGGTATAGAGGCCCTGTAAATCCAAGTTGTGACTTTGTGTTGTATTGCCCCGTCTAAGGGTTAGAAGAAAAACAAACATCTGTTCTATAAATTTTATTGGGAGTATGAATATGTTTAAGAAGTCCATAATAACTACCACGGTTCTGTTGGCTACATCAACTGCTCAAGCTATTGAATTGACAGATTTCAAAGACCCGAATACCGCCTTTGACGAGGCGTATGTCGACTTCAATGCTAACGTGAATTCGGGAAACCAAGACCAAGCGAGCTACAGTTCGCTTCTGAATGGCTTCTATAACAAGCGAAACAGCACGGAGAGGCAAGTATGGGGTTTCAGTGTTGACGGCTTCTCTGATGCATCACGCGGCCCGAACGATGGTGACGAGTCAGTGACAGATTTTGGATTCGGCGCGCGGGCCAACACCGACGTATACTTTAGTAGCACAAACGACAAGTTGTTCTACTTCGGAGCAGGCTCCTTTGAACACCAGGATTCGGCTGTTGATGACAACATCGGTATTACCGTGGGCTTAGGATATGGCCGTGTGTGGAATGCAACACCATTGGCAAAGGCGCTCCGTATTCAAGAGGCTTTAAGTGGACACGGCCTAATGTCAGCTCAACTGAGTGATGAAGCGTTACTCGAATTGGCTGCCATTATTGGCCGACAGGATGAGTACATTGCGCGTGCTGGCGTTAGTGATTACAAAGGCGCTTGGTATACTGATATGGAAGCTGTTATGGCAGAAGCCGGTGTGCTTGACGGTGGTGAGCTTTCGGCATTGGGCACAGTGAAATTGGATGATGTGTTATTCAATGAGCCAATCAGCGCGCGTCGACACGGCTGGTTGATTCGAGGTGGTGCAGGTTTTCAGTCAAGTGATTTTTCCGGTATCACAGACAACGACCCAAAACTGTTGTTTCAACTTGAGTATGCAAAACCGTATGGCTTGCGTGGTCAACTCATTGAAACGGCAACCTATGAGCCCATCTTTGGCGATAATACAGTGCAAAAATTTAGCAACAGGATAGCGTTCAGCTACGAGATCTCAGATCGCGTGGATTGGATTAACAGTTGGGAGCTAGCGTTTCAACAAGCTGATGATGATGCCAAGTCGCGTTTTATAACAAATACACTAACATCGTCATTAACGTACCACCTAACAAACAAGCTCGATTTGGGCCTGACTGTTGCTGCAGTTGATTCCAGTGATCGACCGAATTTGAATCGAGATAATGAAGAATTGTCGACCTCTGCGGTGATAGGACTTCGTTACCGGGTCAAGTAACATAAGAGCATATGTTGGGCGGATATATCTACCCCGGTAGAAATCCGCCCAACATAAACTAAGCCATAAATACCGAGTAATAAAAAGTTAGATCTTGGAGTGGGGCAAATATCAGTATTCTAAAATACTTCAAGATCAGGCAGTAACTCACGTCTACAAATGCATTTCGTTTAGATCCAAACTTCGAACCTCGTTCATCTTGTGTCAGTGTTGCACTAACCCAGCGAGCTGCAATCAGCTTGAGCGCTTTATCCGTTGTGTAAAACGCTCTATACTAGTTCAAACGCAATTGTCATAACGTCTCTGCAAAATAGTTGATTCACAGGGTGGTTGCTTCACAGGGTGATTGCTTCAGAAGGTAGTTGTTACAGATGTATCGTGAGCAACAAGCGAGCAAATCATTTTCGCGTCGAGAGCAAATTCTATGGTGAAGCAACGAGTTGGTCTTTGTGATTCTGTCCGACGCATCGAAACAAAAGGCGATTAATTAACATGTTTGATTCGATATTGGCAGCACTCGATGGAGTCTTAACACATCGAGTGGCACTCACACTGGGTATAATTGGACTTGGCCTGAGTTTAAGGGCAATTGTTACAAGAAGAATAAGACGCGGCAAAGACATTTTAGATTCACACGACCGTGTTCGTATTTCAAATATTCATTATATTTCTATTGGTGTTATTTTGTTCGCCATTGTCGCACTTTGGTTGCCGCAAATTCAGCACTTTATTTTATCGGTCACAGCCATTGCGGTTGCGTTGGTGATCGCTACCAAAGAGCTTATATTGTGTTTAACCGGGGCTGTGCTTTTGCGGTCTTCTCGCGCGTTTGTTATTGGTGATTGGATTTCAATTGGAGAGCGCTTTGGTGAAGTAATTGAATGCAATTTCTTAACTACGACTATTCAGGAAATTGAAAGCAGGTATTACACAAGTACCGGCCGAACAATCACCATACCGAACAGTGTGTTCTTAAGCCAATCAGTTGTTAATCAAAATTTTATTCGACGGTACCGTTTCCATCGTTTTGCCATCACTATCGAACCTGATGCTTTTCCAATGGATGCACAAGAAAAGTTGTTAAAGCGCATTGAATCGATAACTGAACCGTTCCTGGAAACTGCACGACGCTATAATTCCATGCTGGAAAAACGCACTGGGATTGATATACCTGATGCGAACGCGACCGTTGATTTTTCTACCAGCGATCTTGCAAAGATTGTTACCACTATCTGCATCTTTTGTCCTACAGAAGAAATTGCCATGCTAGAAAAGGCGATGATGCGCGAATTCTTTGAGTGGTATCGCAATAATCGGAGCGGGACGAGTCAAATTGGGCAGGAAGCTTAGATTCAACTCGAGCATGTTGAAAATAACCTGCTGCTTAGCGGCTGAATACAGCAACTGTGAAATGCCTGAATCTACTGTTACTGGAAGTGAATTACAACAAGCTAGACAGGCGCTTAGAACAAACGCGCCCGTCTAACTTCTGTCATTGATATAATTTTGGTTACTGGTTTAATTATGGCAGAGCGATAGCACCACAATCTTCGCTAGAACCCTCCTCCAGAAAGCAGCTACTTACAATGCCACCGCTGAGAATATCAATCAAACTAACTGCGTCTGAGGATAATGACGTCCCGTCGGGACGTAGGGCGACAAGGTCTACCAGTAAAGCGCCTGGCTCGGTACTGATTTGAGAATCAGGGTTTGCACTTAGTATCAATTCTCCACCTTTGCTGCTAACCATTCGTACCTGACCGCTGAATGGTTCAATATCTCCACTGGCCAATTGTCCTCTTCCAGAGAGCGGCGGATTACTGTCTACGGTAATGTGTGCATCGCCAGTGGTCAGGTTGCGCACCATACCATTGGCATCAAGAAAATAGGACGATTCGCTACTACCATTCGGAATAGCTCTATTAAGCGTTAGGGATGCAGCTTCAAGCGTTTCGGTTTCTTGGCCAGCCACCGTTTTACGGTATAGCGGCAAATCGAGGGTTCGAGAGTCGCCGGTACCAAAGTCTGCTGCGGAGAATCTGCTGGACTCGATACTGCCCGAAACTTCATAGTTCAGATCGCTCGGCGCCTGTAGTTGAAAGCCTGTCCAGCTGCTCGCATTGCTCGCGCGGCTGCCTCGGCTGGCATTGTAGTCGACCGACGTCATTGCTAATTCACCTTCCAGAACGTACTCACCATCGACGAAAATACCGCCTACGCTTGAGTGGCGGCAGGATTCGAAGATGAATGTATCAAAATCCGACAGTAGACTCCGCTCTGTGCCGATGCCACTGCGTAAGCGTCCCAGTTCATGCCGCATTTGGCCGCCCATGTTGCATGTGTAGGACGTTATTGTAGATTCGGATAATACGAGTTCGGGTCCGAAGCCATCAAGCGTCTCAAACGTTGAGCCCGTTAAGGGCATAACTTCACCATTTGAAGCTATTTCTTTTGCAAGCTCTCTTACGGAAAGTGAAAGCTGATCTGCTTGAAATCCAGCCAATGCTATTAGTAGATCTTGGCCGATGACTTCAAGCGCGAGCGGTTCATCGACGGTTGTGTCTCCAGTGCTGGTTTGGTCTCCAGTGCCGCCATTGCCGGTTTGGTCTTCAGTATTTGCGCCGTCAGAGTTTTCCATCGTAGGGACTACGTCTGCCGGTGCGTTATCGTCTGATTGATCAGTCGAACTGCTGCACGCAGTAATTGTGAACACAATAGCCGCAATAATGAGTGTGTTTTTCATCAGTTTACCTTCATATCTTACAGTTGGTTGAACACATCGGGTTGAGAAACTAACCATTTCCCTTCACCGATAGTAAACGTTTAAGGATTCTCCCCGGTTCAGCCTATAGAGCGTAACCTAGCACCAAAAGTCACATTTTTAAAAGCCACCTTATCGGGTAAAACCAGTCAGCTAATAAGAAGCCTTTGATGACTATGCTGCATAAATCGCTTCAGGTCTTGGCCTACGAATAAAGTAATATTGGTAAGGGGGATAGAATCGTGTGCTGTTCCAGTTCGATAGATTTTACCCGTCGAAAGGCTTAGGCTACACAGAGGCTTAAACAATCAAATTAATTTGCGTCAGAAATCAACTGGCTCAAATGCATTTAGTTCGTTCGAATCTAATTCAGTCATTGAGTGACATCGCATGGAAAAATCGGAAGTTGTTACCTTAGAAGAGACCACTGTTCAAACCAACTGGTTGATTACCGCATTGGGTCAGTCTGATAAAAGCCCTATTGCTGACAGGCTTGCCACTATGCACGCAACCGACGTTGCGAGATTGCTTGAATCTGTGCCAGCAAACCAGCGTGCCGAGGTGATGTCGTACATCACGCAGTCTCAAGCCAGTCAGTTGTTACCCGAGCTGGGTGAAGAGGTTCGTCGGCAAATACTCAACGAGATGCCAACACCCGAGCTTAGTGTTGTAGCGGAAATGATGGCATCGGAGGATTTGGCAGTCGCCATTGATGCATTGCCAGATGACGTGAGTAACCAGATTCTGGATTCACTCGATTCTGATAATCGCAGGCGATTAGAGGCAGTTCTGGATTACCCCGCAGGCACAGCCGGGCGCTTGATGTCGACAGATGCCGTGAGTGTCAGGCCAGACACGAAGCTCGGTGACGTGTCGCGATGGTTGCGCAAACAGGAGCGCCTTCCTCCTTACACTTCGATGCTTATGGTGACAGATGAGTCTGGTCTCTATCTGGGCAAGTTGCCCATGAGTGTTCTGGTCACCAGCGATCCCGGTGATACGGTTAGTTCCCTTATGGAAACTTCCGACGAGGTCATCAGGGCAACTGCAAATGAGCACGAAGTCGCGCACTTGTTTGACCAACGACATCTCGTCACCGTTGCCGTTCTGGATGATGATAATCACTTGCTAGGTCGAATCACTGTCGATCATGCCATGGATATCTTACGCCGAGAAGCCGATCATGTGCTGCTAAGTAAAGAGGGGTTAAAAGAGGAGGCTGATTTATTTGCGCCGATAGTTCCAAGCGCAAAACAGCGTGGTATTTGGCTAGGTATTAATCTGATCACCGTATTCCTGGCTGCATGGGTGATTGGGCAATTTCAAGGTGCGTTGGATAAATTCGTGGCTTTAGCTGTGCTGATGCCGGTTGTGGCGAGTATGGGAGGCATTGCGGGCAGTCAGACACTGACCCTTACTATAAGGGGTTTAGCATTAAATCAGATAGCCATCGGTAACATACGATGGCTGGCGATTAAAGAGCTTGGTGTGGGTTTTTTGAACGGTGTTGTCTGGTCGGTTGTGGTAGCGATTGTTTCGTACCTTTGGTTTAAAAGTGTAGGTCTATCGCTGGTTATCGCAGCTGCACTGATTTTGAATATGCTGGTTGCATCGATATCTGGTGTCGCCGTGCCGCTGGCGTTAAAACGAGTTGGAATGGACCCGGCTTTATCTGGCGCGGTTGTGTTGACCACGGTTACAGACATAGTAGGCTTTTTGAGTTTTCTGGGTTTGGCTACATTGTTTTTAATGTAAGGACGATCAAAGCCTTTTAATTGAATCTTGTTAATTGAATCTTGCGCGTGAGGTGTGCATAGGCAAAAATGCGTGATAAAAATATTTAATCACAATATACTTATCTATAAATAAGATTGTTTATAGGTCTCATGGATATAGAACTATTGAGAACGTTCCTGGAGGTAGAAAGAGTACGGCACTTCAGAAAAGCTGCGGATGAGCTTTTTATAACACAAGCAGCTGTTAGCTCCAGAATCAAACTGTTGGAAGGTATGCTTGGCGTTGATTTATTCACGCGACAAAAGCGCCAAATCGATTTAACACCGCAGGGACATCGGTTCAAACGCTACGCCGAGCGGTTGATAGCAGAATGGAGGAAGGCCCGCCATGATGTGTCATTGGGAGAGGCTAACGCCCAACTAAGCGTTGGTGGTACCTATCGAGTTTGGGAAGGAGGGATGCAGGAGTGGGTTCACGATATTCACAGAAAGTACCCGGAGCTTGCCTTAATTTTAGAATCTCATACCCCTGAGACACTGGTTCGTCGCTTACTCGATGGTCAGCTGGACTTAGGATTCATCATGGAACCTCCACAGATAGATTTGCTGGAGATAAATGAAGTTGCCGAACTTGAGTTGCGTATGGTTAGCACCAAGCCCGAATTAGGAGTCGACGCAGCCATGGGAGATGGCTACATAATGATCGACTGGGGGCTTAGCTTCGCTTTACAACACCGTCGGCTTTACCCAGATGCGCAAGAGGCGATATTTCGTATCGCCAATGCCAGTGCCGCCCTTGATTTTTTGCTCGAGTTTGGTGGTGCTGCGTATATTGCCAGTCGAGAAATTACAGAAGAGCTGAAGAACGGAGAGCTCCATCTTGTGCAAGGCGCTAAGCCGATAAAACGTTCTATATATGCAATTTACCCGGTTCGTTCTGCCAGAGCCGAACTGATAGAAGAGGTTGTCGGAGAATTTAAGTATCGCGTATCGATACCAAGAAAATCACGGCGCCGTTAGCGCTGGCCGCCCAAGATAATGCCAACCAATATAACCATAGGCACGTTGCGAGATTCCGTTTTTCGCATTTAACCATTCAACCAATTCCAACAGCATAATACAGGTGCTCTATGGAACGACATGTATCTTTACAAGACGATCTTGAATTTCAAACCACCAAGGTTGTCGATAACACTGAACCACTGGTACACGGCTTTGGTGTTGATCAGGCTGGACA
>CAKZUP010000043.1 GCA_937922945.1 uncultured Granulosicoccaceae bacterium | reverse complement strand
CAGAAGCTGTTGGGATACGAAAGCCCGAAAAAGCGATTTTCGAGCTCGCTTGTGAAAATGTAAACGCTGACATTTGCTCTTCAATATTTATAGGCGATAATCCGGTTGCGGACATACAGGGAGCAAAGTCTGCGGGTCTGACAACCATCTATGTGCCGGTAGCTGCCGATTATGCACCTTGCTCCTTCGCCGATAGCACGTACCCTGACATGGCGCAGTTGGTTGAGCATATCAATCGGAAAGTGGGTTTGTCCTAAGTTAGCTTTCTTTCCGGAAAACAATACCCATACTGTCGCGGTTGATTTTCAGCATCGAGCCGCCACCCGTTACTGTGCCAAGCAGTCGACTCATCAATGCTTGTTGTTCTCTCATAGCTACCTCGGTGATTTTTCCAAACCACCGAGGATTTTTCTGGCTTAAAGTACGCGAACTAACTGTTCGCGCGATTCTCTACCAGACCGTCTACAACGCCAGGGTCGGCAAGTGTCGAGGTATCGCCCAGATTCCCTACATCGTTTTCAGCAATCTTGCGCAAGATACGTCGCATGATTTTCCCGGAACGTGTTTTGGGTAATCCCGGTGCCCATTGGATAACATCGGGCGTGGCGATAGGGCCAATTTCGGAACGCACGTGCTTAACGAGTTCTGCACGCAATTCCTCTGTTGGTTCCTGATCGTTCATAAGCGTTACATAGGCGTAGATGCCCTGGCCTTTGATATCGTGTGGGTAACCCACAACGGCTGCTTCTGCCACAGAGTCGTGAAGCACCAGCGCGCTTTCTATCTCTGCTGTGCCCAGTCGGTGGCCTGATACGTTCAGAACATCGTCTACACGACCGGTAATCCAGTAGTAGCCATCTTCGTCGCGTCGTGCACCGTCGCCAGTGAAATAATAGCCGGGGTACATTTTGAAGTAGGTTTCGTGGAAGCGTTCGTGGTCACCGTACACGGTGCGCATCATGCCAGGCCATGGGCGTGTGATAACCAGATTGCCCGAGGTGGCGCCTTCGAGAATGTTGCCTTGCTCATCAACGAGGGCAGGTACAACACCGAAGAACGGTTTGGTTGCTGAACCGGGTTTTAAATCGGTTGCGCCCGGTAGTGGTGAAATAAGTATGCCACCGGTTTCCGTTTGCCACCATGTATCAACAATCGGGCAGCGTGCGTCACCTACCACGTTGTGGTACCACTCCCATGCCTCTGGGTTGATGGGTTCGCCAACGGTTCCAAGCAGCTTCAATGAACTGCGACTGGTGGATTTAACCGGCTCTTCACCTTGGGCCATTAACGCGCGTATAGCGGTTGGAGCGGTGTAGAAGGTATTGACTTTATGTTTGTCAATGATTTCCCAGAAGCGACTAACGCTTGGGTAGGTTGGAATACCTTCGAACATCATGGTGGTAGCGCCATTGGCCAATGGGCCGTACACAATGTAGGAGTGCCCGGTAACCCAGCCCACGTCGGCGGTACACCAGTAAATATCGCCGTCTTTATAATCGAAGATATATTTGTGCGTCATAGCGGCTTGAAGAATGTAGCCGCCGCTGGTGTGCAATACGCCTTTCGGTTTGCCGGTAGAGCCAGAGGTGTACAAAATAAACAGGGGATCTTCGGCATCCATTTCAGCTGCTGGGCAATCGTTAGACGCAGCTTCAATAAGTTCGTGATACCAGAGGTCTCGGCCGTCTTTCCATTCAACGGGTTCGCCGCCGCGTTTTACAACAACCATGCGCTTAACGCTTTCAGTGCTTTCGCAAGCTGTGTCTGCGTTGGTCTTTAACGGTACTTTTTTGCCACCACGTAAACCTTGGTCGGCGGTTATAACTATGGAACACTCTGAATCGTTAATGCGATCTTTCAATGCATCGGGAGAAAAGCCACCAAATACAATGGAGTGAACCGCGCCAATGCGGGTGCAGCTGAGCATGGCCACAGCGGCTTCAGGAATCATTGGCATGTAAATGCAAACACGATCGCCTTTTTTTACACCAATGCCTTTCAATGCATTGGCGAAACGACAGACTTCATCGTGCAGTTCTTTGTAGGTTATGTGCCGATCTTCTTCCGGGTTATCGCCTTCCCAGATAATCGCGGTTTGGTCTGCTCTGGTTTCCAGATGTCTGTCGAGGCAGTTGTAGGAAACATTCAGCTTTGCGCCTTTGAACCATGCGATCTCGGCTTTGTGGAAATCCCATTCCTGAACAGCCTCCCACGGCTTGAACCAATCGATAAGCTCCTCGGCTTGCTCACCCCAGAACTCATCTGGATTGTCGACTGACTGGGCGTACATGGCATCGTACTTGGCTTTGTCTGCATGCGCTGACTCTGCAAATTCTTTGGAAACCGGATAGGTTTTACCTTCGGACATAACTAAACGCTAATCTCTATTTCGATGATGGCAGTTTACCTGCACGGCAACGAGTGTCAATTGCTCTGTAAGAAAACACTTAACACATTGATATTATTGAATAATATTGATCTAATTTGTGTGTTGGTCGCGCAGTAGCTGCATTTTTTGTCGACGCTCCCACAGTGCTTTTCGGCTAATACCCAGTCGACTAGCGAGTTCTGTTTCGGAGTGGTTCGCTTGGTGCCGCGTAACGAAATAGCGAAAGTATTCATCCAGACTCAAATCGTGCTGTGTTTCAGTTTCCGACAGCGAGCTCAAGCCCAGATCTTTCGGGGTAATTTGGTTATCACGGGCAAGCAGCACAGCGCGCTCTATGACGTTTTTGAGTTCCTCTGCGTTACCAGGCCAGCGATACGCTTTTAAGGCCGCTTGCGCATTCTCGGAGAAACTCAGCAGCTGGCGATGATGGTAACGGCAGAAATGCTGTAAATAGTTTTCAGCCATAAGCGAAATGTCATTGGGCATGTCCCGTAGGGCAGGCACGGCGAACTCGTTGTCCATGAATAAAGTTGCCAAGTCACTTTGCAATGCGCCGATGTCCAGTTGTTCTGCAAGTGTTGTATCACTGATCAGTACGGTTCTAACGTTGATAGCTCGAACACCGGTCGTGCCGTTGGTTTCGCGATTATCCAGTGCTTCTGCCAATGCAATTTGAACCGTATCGGGTAGGGCACTTGGGTGGCGGATAATCAGCGTACCGTTATGCGCAGAATGTAGTAGCCCGCCCGGCATAAAATCTTCATCGGGTTGCGGGCGCTCACCACCGAGCAAGGTCACTTGCATACGGGCCGAATCAATCGATGGTAAGTCGGCGACCACGAAAGGGGCATCTGCACGGTCGCCATTGGTGTGCGCAACGCGTGCAAGCAATTCTTTGCCAGTGCCAAATTCTCCGTGCAATGCCACGAACCGTTCGCTGTCGTTCAGGGTAGATAACGAGTTAATGAGTTGCGTCATGCCCTCACACCGAATGATATTTTCAGACGGCACCAGACGCTTTAAATCTTGTCGCAGCGATTGGTTTTGAGCCCGCATACGGTTACGTTGCAAAGAGCGCTCGATAATCAGTAACAGCTCATCGTGATCAAATGGTTTGGCGATGTAATCTATCGCACCCGATCGCATGGCGCTCACAGCCGAACGAACGCTGGCATGGCTGGTCATGATCACCACTGGAATGGGGTCGGCAACCGGGATAATCTCAGTGCCTTCCACGCCTGGTAGGCGTAAGTCAGCCAGTATTAAATCAAACGATTGTGGCTGTGCTTCTATTGCTTCTTCAACCGTTTTTGCCGTCGTGACTTCAAAGTGATTACGTACCAGCAGTTTTGTTAGTGCTTTGAGGATGATTTCTTCATCTTCAATAACCAGTATTCTGTTCATCCTGCTATGCCTGTATTGTTCGAACCGGCAATAGGTAGGCTCACCACCATTCTGGTACCGTCGCTGTATTGTTCGTCAACGCGAATGCGACCACCGTGCTTTGACACGAGGCTATACACAAGCGACAGACCGAGCCCTGTGCCACTGCCAACCGCTTTAGTAGTGAAAAAAGGCTCAAAGATTTGATCAATAACCGATGGGTCAATGCCTGGTCCTGAATCGCTTATTGCGATGTTGATGTGCTCGTCCACCACTTCACCCACTATTGAAATACAACCGTCACTGGGTGACGCATCGCAGGCATTGTTCAACAAGTTCACGAACACTTGCACCAGTTGATTCGCATCAGCCATAACGCATATGTTGTCAGGAATGCTCATGTCGAACTGAAAGGCTTTCGTGTCGGATGCAAGCTGTACAAGCTGTAGTGCTTCGCGTGCGCACTGTTCTACCTGCACGCTTTCAAAGACACTGCCGCTAATTTTATCTTCATGAGAAAAGGTTAGTAGGGAGCGCACGATGCTATTGATGCGATTCACTTGCTCCAATATATCATTGGCTTGCTCGCCAAATTCTTCATCATTGTTATGTACCGGTGCCTGTTCGGCATCGTGCGCCATATTTTGTGCAATGCTTGCAATACCGGTTAGCGGATTGCCAATCTCGTGTGCCACGCCAGCGGCAAGGCGACCCACCGATGCCAGTCGTTCACTGTGCGCCAGCTCAGCTTCCAACGTATCGTATTCTGTTCGGTCTTCCATAAGAATAACCTGGCCAGCAAACGCGGCATCAGTGTTTGCAGGTGTGCCAATATCGGCTTTATGTAAGTTCACCGAGACGCGTTTATTGTGAGCGGTAACCGGACAATCGAAGCGATGGTTCTCCGAAGAGTTTGTAAAGTCGCCTAATAATTGGTTCCATGGTGCAGGCAGGTTTGCAATGGCGCTACCCTGGGCTGAGCGTTCGGCAATGCCTGTCATGGCCTGCATGGCTGAGTTCCATAAATAGATCGTGCCATCGGCTGATACAGAACACGCACCCAGAGGCAATTCATGCAGCACATCGCGTAGGTAGCGGCGTAAATCGTCCAGCTGTTTTGTCATGCCGCGCATTTGTTCACGCGATGCCTCCAGTCGCATTTCCAGTAAACGGGTGTCTTGCCCTTGAAGCTCTGCATCGGCGCTGGGCTGGGTTTGCCTGACAATAGTGCGCGCAAGTGTCGGCCCGATTAAGCCACTCATGTTGCGCTCCAAACGCTCATGCAACACACGCAGTTCCGGTGCACGTTTTTCGTCGATGTCCAAACCGGTTTCTTCAAGTGCTCTGTTCATTTCCTGCTCGGCAACCTTCACACCCAACACCTCTTGCATGGAATACAAATAGGGTCGGGCAGAGCGTGCCGTGTAGGGTGCGCTAAGCGCAAAGCTGGTTTGTTCAATAGCGGCCTGACTAGCGGTGATTTCATCGAGTGAAGGCTTACTCATCAGAGAGCCAATAATAAACAGCACACCGTTTGTTGCTAACGTACAAAAAGTGGAAAGCGTCCAGATGTCGGTTTGTATCGGTATGATTTCAATTAATCGGGATTCAGGCGATAACAGTGGCAGTATTAGCAGTGCAAACCAGACTATTGCGCCACCGATTAAACCTGCAAGAAAACCCACTTGCGTGGCGCGAGTCCAAAACAGCACACCGATAACGCCGGGTAGCAGTTGTGCAGCGGCAACAAACGAGATAAGCCCCAGGCTTGCCAGACCTTCGTTCAGTTCAATAACAATATAGAAGCCGTAGCCAGCGGCAATGATTAACGCAATAATCACGCGCTTGCTCCACAGCAAGCGACGATAGAAGTCCGTTGGCTGTGCACCCGAAAGCGATGCTGGCAGCACCAGATGATTCAAACACATATACGATAACGCGAGTGAAGTAACGATCATCATCGCGCTGGCGGCGGATAAACCGCCAAGAAAAACCAGTACGGCAAGCCACTCCTTACCCAAACTTAAGGTCATACCGAGTACGTAAAAATCAGGCGCTATATTCAGTTCAAGGTATCTTCCAGCAAACAAAATGGGTATGACAGGTAAATTCAATAACAACAGATAAAGCGGGAACATCCAGTAAGCGGTACGCAGATGTTTGGGGTTTTCATTTTCAACAAACGTCATGTGGTATTGCCGCGGCAATAAAAAGGCTGCGCAGAAGGCCAATAGCAACAGGGTAGACCACAGGCCTGAGTTAGCAGGCATATACAAATTGCTCACGGAGCTTTCGTGAGTGTCTATCCACTCACCCATGGCGGCGGGTGAGTCGAATACCTGCGTGATAACAAAAATACCTGCAACCAGCAACGCAACTAATTTAATGGCTGATTCAAATGCAATGGCCACCACTAGCCCATGATGTTTTTCACGTGGTGATAAGTGTCTGGCACCAAACAGGATGGCAAAAACCGTAATCATGATGCAGAACACCAGAGCCAGTATGGTTGGCGGTACTTGCTTGCTGAGCACTTGAACCGATTCTGTCACGGCCCTTATCTGCAACGAAATATAGGGCAGGATGCCGATAAGCATAAACAAGGTAACCACAAAGCCTGTGCCTCTGCCGCCGTAGCGAAATGCCAGCAGATCGGCGATGGAGGTAAGCTGGTATTCTCTGCACAGCGTCAGTATCGGCTTGAGTATGTAAGGTCCGAGCAGGAAGGCACCCGTTACACCAAGATAAATATTCAGAAACGCATAACCACTGGTGTCGGCCAATCCGACGCTACCATAGTACGTCCAGGATGTCGCATACACCCCCAACGACAATGTGTATACCAGCGGACTACGCACAATGTTACTGGGTATGCGGCCGCTGTCAGCAGCATAAGCAACCAGGAACAAAACCACCAGATAGGCGACAGCTGCCGCGAACAACCACCATAATTCAACGCCCATCGCTGGGATCTCGCTTTAGGTTCAATGCTGCAAGCAAAATGAATCCTGCCCAGACGATAAAGATGGCATACCAGGGTAGGCCGAGCAGAGACCACCAGTTGGTTAGTGGTGAATTAAAAATAAAAACCGCAGCAAAAAAAATGAGCAACGTATGATCGTGACGGTTCTTTTCATTCATAAGATTCACTCACAGTTTTCACTCATGTTGTTCATCACCGTGTAGTAGCAGTTCTGCTACAGCGACTCACAAATCGACTCGCACCGGGGGATACGCTTTAACTGCCAAAGCTCAATGGCTTGTGACCAGAACGATTCCACCGTACTTGTTTTAAAGGGCACTTGCCCCAAAAATTCCCATGCTTTGAATAAAGTCGGCAATGTCGGCATGGTATCAATGGGCGCGGCGTGTGTTTGTTTGCTGAGTTTTTGCGCTTGCGCATTCGTGGCCACTGGAATGTGCGCATAGTTTGGCACAGCCAATTTCAACTGCTTCATGATGGTTATTTGCGCAGCTGTTGTGGGCAGTAAGTCGGAACCTCTTACAACGTGAGTGATGCCATTGGCATCATCAACAGCGCAACACAATGCGTATGAGAAAAGCTCATCGCGGCGTACCACTACCGTATCTCCAAAGTGCTTCTGCGCTTCATAGTGGCGATCACCCTGAATTGCATCGGTAAAAGAAACAGACGCATCCATGATGACGCGTATGGCATTTTGATTATCCGATACGGTTAGCTTATGTTGAACGTCAATGGCCGCAGGATGAGCGTTACGTGATGTAGTCGACGCTGGTTTACAAAATCTCGGGTAAATAGCGCTTGAGCGAAGCATGCTACGGCTACAGGAACACAGGTACAGCAGCCTTGCCTCATTCAGCGCTTGAAGTGCTCTTTGATACTGTTCGGTGTGTTTGGATTGCCAGATGATATCGTCATCCCAACAAAACCCGAAGTGTTTAAGCGTGTGTGGGATTTGTTGCATCGCCTCCGGCATAGTGCGTGGCGGGTCGATATCATCGATGCGGAGCAGCCAGCGACCGCTGTTATGCCGTGCATCAGCATAACTTGCAACGGCCGATAACAACGAGCCAAAGTGCAGTTGGCCCGTAGGTGATGGAGCAAACCGACCAATGTAGTTGGTCGGTTTCATTGCTCAGCATTTACTGTAAAAGAAGCAACCGCGTTAGCTGTCTCTACAAAGATTGCATTTGCGACAGACGCTTCACCGATACCTAAGCTGCGATTGACCTGTGCGATTGATCGCACCTTGCGCAAGTTAAGCGATTTGCTTTTCGCGAATTTCTTCCAG
The DNA here is from genome assembly GCA_937922945.1 of uncultured Granulosicoccaceae bacterium. Taxonomy (GTDB): domain Bacteria; phylum Pseudomonadota; class Gammaproteobacteria; order Granulosicoccales; family Granulosicoccaceae; genus Granulosicoccus. The sequence goes on along the minus strand of CAKZUP010000043.1, from coordinate 27,530 downwards.
TGTTTTGCAATCAATACACAGCTCTGCTGTAGGGCGTGCTTCAAGTCGGCCTACACCTATTTCAACACCACAGGTTTCGCAGTAACCGTACTCGTTTTCCTCAATGCGCTTAACGGCTTCATTGATTTTTTTGATCAGCTTACGCTCTCTATCTCGAGTTCGAAGTTCGAGACTAAATTCCTCCTCCTGCGTGGCACGATCATTGGGGTCGGGGAAGTTGGTTGCATCGTCTTTCATATGTCCAACAGTCCGATCTACTTCTTCCATGAGCTGCTGTTTCCATTCCGCCAGTTTTTGGCTGAAATGTTCAAGCTGCTCTTTATCCATATAGTGGCTGTTCTTTTCCCGCTCGTAGGGAACCACCGTTGTTACCACAGGTTCGCCAACTGCAATGCTGGGGGTAGACTTCTTTTTCGATTTCTTTGCTGGTGTTTCTTCCACAGTCTCTTTAGTGTCAGTTTCGGTCGTTTTCTTGGTTGCTACTTTTTTCGCAGTCGCTTTTTTGGCAACCTTTTTCTTGGCAACCGGCTTATCTTCTATCACCTCGACTTCTTTTTTAGCCGTGGTTTTTTTGCTGCTGGCTTTTTTAGCTGTCGGCTTTTTTGCCACCGCTTTTTTCGCAGTCGATTTTTTAGCAGTTGATTTTTTAGCAGCCGTTGTCTTGGCCGCCGCCTTTTTCGCTACCGGCGCTTTAGCCGCCACTTTCTTGGCTGCTGCTTTCTTGGTTGCGGTTTTCTTTGCTGTTGTTTTACTTGCCACGGAGTCTTTCAAACCCTTTTGTGTTGACGACGCTGATTGGCTGGCCGGTTTCTTCTTGGACCGGCTGGCAGAAGACGCACTGGATGCCTTCGCCGACGTTTTGGCTTTCTTTTTCGATGTAGCTTTGGCCATAGACCGGGCCCCCCTCTTGGGTCGCTGAACGGTGCAGCGCGGTTTTGTATCAAAAAAGAGGGATAAAAGCAATAGAAACGTCAACCCAAATGGGTGGTTATTTAGCTTTTTATCGGCTGAGAGCCTCTAAATACGGGGCTTGTGGCGTTTTTTTACCATTTTCAGCTATCACGCGATTTTGTGGCAACTCTTTCAACTTTGCTCACAATTGTGCCACGTGCGACTTGAGTGCTAATAACATCGCCAGGGGCCAAATCAGACGCATTTGATACCACTTTGTCGTCGTGCTTTACCACGGCAAAGCCGCGCTCCAAAGTAGCCAAAGGGCTCACTGTGTCCAGCGCACGGGCCACAATTTGCCAGCGGCTTTTAGCTTGTTGCAGGTTTTTCTGCATGCTGTTAACCAAACGCATTTCGCTACTGGCCAGTCTGGTTTGAAGATTGGCGAGCTGCTGGTTAGGGGAATGTGCATGTAATCGGGTCGATAAATGCTCTATTTGAATTCGGCTGGCGCGCGTTTGAGTCTGCATGGCTTGTTGCAGCCGCTGCGTTAATTCATCGGTTCTTTGGCCGCGCTCATTCAGTAATCGCTTTGGATGTCGCATTTCCAATCGAGCGTTGAGAGAGGCGAGTTGATTCTGCTGCCGATTTAATTGTGTTTGCAGCAAACGTTGCAGTGCTCTGCGCGCGCTATCGACCCGTTGGAGCATAACCTGTTCATCGGGAGTAGCTAACTCAGCGGCGGCAGACGGAGTGGGGGCGCGTAAATCTGCCACCAGATCAGCAATGGTGATATCTATTTCGTGCCCGACGCCGCACACCAAGGGCAATTTGCAGTCAAACACGGCCTTGGCAACTTGTTCTTCATTAAAAGCCCAGAGATCCTCAATTGAACCGCCACCGCGAACCAGCAAAAGCACATCCACCTCGTTTCGACGTTCTGCGGTTTGAATTGCCTTAACAATGTTTGGTGCGGCCTGAGCACCTTGCACCAATGTTGGGTAGATAATAATTTCAGCCTGGGGCGAGCGTCTGGCCAGCACTTGCAGTACATCTCGAATAGCGGCGCCTGTGGCTGAGGTCACCACGCCAATACGCTGTGGCAACTCGGGCAGCGGCTGTTTGGCTTGCTGATCGAACCAGCCAAGCTCTTGTAATTTTTTCTTGGTGGCTTCGAATTTTTGTTGGAGCTGTCCAGCGCCTGCAGGCTCCATATGCTCAACAATAAGCTGGAAATCTCCGCGCGCGGCGTACAGGCCGAGCTTGCCGCGAACCAGAACCTCATCGCCGCTTTGCGGTTCAAAGTTCAGATACCGGTTGTTACCGCGAAACATGGCGCACCGAATCTGACTTTTTGAATCTTTGAGCGAGAAATAGAAGTGGCCACTGGCGGGTTTACTGAAATTCGATAGCTCCCCTTGCAGCCAGACCATGCCGAAGCCTGACTCCAAAGCCAATTGCACCTCTTGATTCAGACGCGATACGGTGTATATGCGTCTTTTGGTTTCTGCCATTACCATCACTACAGTCAGAGAAATGTGCACTTATTGTATTGAAGATTTCAGGTCATGAATGAAAATCCTCAAATCTATCTAAATCTACTGAGAATATCGCTTTATTTAGGAACCGAAGCGCGTTGCTTCACTGTATAATTGAGACGCATCCTGATCAACTTTAGGAGTCAACCGAGTATGTCGGTTTACCAGGAAGCACTTACCTTCGATGACGTTCTGCTCACCCCACGTCATTCCCTCGTTCTGCCTCGCGATGTCGATTTAACGACTCAGCTCACTCGCAATATCCGACTCAACATCCCGTTACTTTCTGCTGCAATGGATACGGTCACGGAATCGCGTCTGGCTATTGCCATTGCGCAAGAAGGTGGCATCGGCATTATCCACAAGAATTTGTCCATCGAAGCGCAGGCACGCGAAGTCAGTCGGGTAAAAAAGTTTGAAAGTGGTGTGGTGACCGAGCCGATTACTATCTCGCCCGGCACCTCCATTCGTCAAGTTCTGGAGCTCACTAAAGAGCATGGTATTTCCGGGCTCCCTGTCGTCGATGGCGATAAGTTGGTGGGGATCGTTACGCAGCGCGATCTGCGCTTTGAAAAAAAGCTCGATCAGCCCGTCTCAAACATCATGACGGTGCAAGAGCGTTTGGTAACCGTCAGCGAAGATGCAACGCGTGCCGATGCTATTGAAAAATTACACCAGCATCGAATAGAAAAAGTGTTGGTGGTGAACGACAATTTCGAATTAAGCGGCATGATCACCGTGAAAGACATTCAAAAAGCGAAAGACTTTCCTAACGCCTGTAAAGACGATCAACAACGTTTACTCGCTGGTGCAGCCGTTGGCACTGGTGGCGATACTGAAGATCGTGTGAGCGCATTGGTTGACGCCGGTGTCGATGTGATTATTGTTGATACGGCGCATGGACACTCACAGGGAGTGCTCGATCGCGTTGAGTGGATTGTCAATCAGTATCCTGATCTGGAAGTTATCGGCGGCAATATTGCCACCGGCGCGGCGGCAACCGATCTGGTTGCACGTGGTGCAAGTGGCGTAAAGGTTGGCATTGGTCCGGGTTCTATATGCACAACGCGCGTTGTTGCAGGCGTCGGCGTTCCACAGATAACCGCTATTGATAATGTTGCCAAAGCGCTGGAAGGTACGGGCGTGCCTCTGATTGCCGATGGTGGTATTCGTTTTTCGGGCGATATGGCCAAAGCCATAGCCGCAGGTGCCAGCTCAGTTATGGTGGGTAGCATGCTTGCAGGAACAGAGGAAGCACCCGGTGAAGTGGAGTTGTACCAAGGCCGCTCTTATAAAAGCTACAGAGGAATGGGTTCGGTAGGTGCTATGCGTGCCGGTTCAAGCGATCGCTATTTCCAGGACGATGAAGATGCAGAAGATAAACTGGTGCCCGAAGGCATTGAAGGTCGCGTGCCTTACAAAGGACCGGTTGCTGCCATTATTCATCAAATGCTTGGCGGCGTTCGTTCCAGTATGGGCTATTGCGGTGCGGCCACTATCGATGTGATGCGAAGCGATGCAGAATTTGTTCGCATTACGGGTGCGGGTATGCGCGAGAGTCATGTGCATGACGTGCAAATGACTAAAGAAGCGCCTAACTATCGAATAACGTAATGCTTGAATGTCATTCGACAACCGTCCCTGAATTTAAAACACGAACAGAAAAAACACATGCCTGACATACATTCCCAACGTATTCTCATACTCGACTTTGGTGGGCAAACAACTCAGCTTATTGCGCGTCGCGTACGTGAGTGTGGTGTTTACTGCGAAATTCATCCGTGGGATTTACACGTGAAAACCTTAACCGACTTTAATGCCAGCGGCATCATTTTATCCGGCGGTCCTGAATCCACCATTGCCGATAATGCACCGCGCATTCCTGATGAAGTGCTGTCACTTGATGTACCTGTGCTGGGTATTTGTTATGGCATGCAGTCACTGGTTAAGCAGTTAGGTGGTGAAGTGCAAGCGCAACAAAATCATGGTGAGTTCGGTTATGCATCCGTAACGTTGCAAGGCAGTTGCTCCTTGCTTGATGGTTTAAATGACAGAGACTCTGAAAACCAAGACACTGAAAGCAATGCACCTTCCAATGCACGAGAGCTTGATGTCTGGATGAGCCACGGCGATCGTGTGGAAGCGGTACCTGATGATTTTCATGTTGTAGGTGTTAGCGCCAATGCACCGATCGCCGCCATAGCGCATAAAAGTAAACCGTGTTTTGGCATTCAGTTTCATCCGGAAGTTACGCATACCCTGCAAGGGGCAACGCTTATTGAACGGTTTGTGTTGAACGAGTGTGGTTGCGACGCGCTGTGGACGCCTGGCAATATCATTGATAACGCTGTTGAACACATTCGAGAACAAGTTGGTGACGACGAAGTGTTGTTGGCCTTATCCGGTGGTGTTGATTCATCGGTGGTGGCGGCTATGATGCACAAAGCCATTGGCAGCCAGCTAACGTGTGTGTTTGTTGATAACGGATTGCTGCGCCTTAACGAGGGCGATCGTGTTATGGAAACCTTTGCCGAGCACATGGGCGTAAAGGTTATTCGCGTTAACGCAGAAGAGCGGTTCCTGTCACGCCTGGCTGGTGTGACTGACCCAGAAGAAAAACGAAAAATTATTGGTAATCTGTTTGTAGAAATCTTTGAGGATGAAGCCGATAAGCTCTCCAATGCGCGCTGGCTTGCGCAAGGCACTATTTATCCTGATGTTATTGAATCGGCCGCGTCTAGCACGGGTTCAGCGCATTTAATCAAGTCTCATCATAACGTTGGCGGGCTGCCCAGCGAAATGCGCTTAAAGCTCATCGAGCCCTTGCGTGAACTATTTAAAGATGAAGTTCGACGGGTGGGTGTCGATTTAGGCCTGCCCGCATCCATGGTGTATCGTCATCCGTTCCCAGGGCCGGGCTTAGGTGTTCGCATTTTGGGCGAGGTTACCAAGGGTTACGCCGATACGCTGAGACTCGCCGACGACATCTTTATCAACGCTTTGGTTAAACACGACCTCTACGACAAAGTGTCACAAGCTTTTACGGTGTTCTTGCCGGTAAAATCGGTTGGTGTCACCGGTGATGGTCGCCGCTACGATTACGTGGTAGCGTTGCGTGCGGTGGAGACCATCGATTTCATGACAGCGCGTGCAGCACACCTGCCATACGACTTTCTCGATGAAGTGTCGCGTGCTATTTGCAATGGCATTCCGTCCATCTCTCGTGTTACCTACGATATTTCCAGTAAGCCGCCTGCCACTATCGAGTGGGAATGACAACAATTTGCCACTAATGGCGTTGTGGCTTTCGAATCCTCTGCTAGTCTTTTTTAAAGACTATTGGCGGGCGAGTGCGCCCGAGATTTGGCAACTTATGAAATTATTGGATTCGAGTTTATTCACACGTCTATCGGTTGCAGCGGTGTGCCTGCTGGTCGGTACTGCGTGGGCGCAACAGCGTGGTGATGAAAATGTGGTGACAGCCAACGACTCAGACGGCGATCGCATTGTGGACACTATCGATGTTGACGACGACAACGATGGTATACCCGATGTTCTTGAAATCGCCGGAAACGGGTTAGACGTCGACTCTGACAACGATGGCATGCCCGACCGGCTCGACCTCGACTCCGACAACGACGGCATTCTCGATTGGCAGGAATCAGGCGTTGTTATCAGTGTCGATTTCAGTGAAATGCGCGTGTTGTCTGGTCGAATTTTAGGGCCGGTTGGCGCCAATGGGTATATCGATGCTTTGGAAACAGCGGTTGATAATGGTGTGCTTCGCTATACATTGGTAAACACCGATGCCCCGGCTGACGACTTGCCTGATGTGATCGATCTGGATTCAGATAATGATGGCTTACCCGATATGCTGGAAGCGGGCGTTAACCCTGATTTTGACAGCGATAACGATGCACGTATCGACAGCAACAGCGCAACGGCCAGTGTTGGCAACGACGGGATTCCTGATCGCTTGCAGAGCACCAATGATAAAACCTGTTGTGATGTGACGGGAGACGGAGTAGAAGATATTGTGCCTCGCAACACCGATGGTGGCGATTTTCCAGACTATCAGGATTCAGACAGCGACAACGATGGCGTGTCCGATTTGGTTGAAGCCGGTGGTAGTGATTTCGACCGGGATGGTCGGGTGGATAACTTCTTCGACTCGCCCGTACTCGACGGTATGGACGATGCGATTTTATCGGTGCCGTTCTCACAGCCTGATGTCAATGGCAACGCGGTAGCCGATTTTATTGATGCGTTTGCGCAGACCGGTACGCCGGGTCCTGCTGAACAGCCAACTAACGTTCCGGTAACATCCACGTTGACACCTGAGAGTGTGGAACGCGATCCGGTTCCGCGACCCGGAGAAAATATTTTACCAAGTGGCAACGAAGGTCAGGTAATTGATGGACCAGTAAATGACGACCCGCTCACTGGAAACATTAAAACCGGTCTTAATGCGGCTGGTTGTTCGGTGCAATCGAGTGGAATGGATTTGATTCTGTTGCTCCTGTCGGTATTATCGATAACCGTAATGGGGTGGCGAAATTCTGTGAAACGATTGTCAAAGAAACGGGTCGGAGAATAGCTCTAGCTCTATAGGGTTTGATGAGACCATAACAATAATAAAGTGATCAACCGCATGAGTATCAATGCAAAGTTAAAAGAGAGTGCCAAGATGGAAAAGCCGTGGCTATCGGGCAAATATGTTCTGACGGCAATCGTCCTTTTGCTGGTTAGTGCCTGTGGGGCAACGCCTCAACGTGCCGCTGCGCAACTGGATAAAGACGGTGATAATGTTGTTGATGCACTGGATCAATGCCCATTGACACTCGAAGGCAGTCCTGTTGATGAAGTGGGCTGCAGTTTGTTTAAAGGCAACATAGAAGCCGTTGAGTTTTCTCCGGGCGATCATCGCTTGAACGCAAGTAGCCGAGCCTCACTTGCTGAATTAGTGGCACTGTTAAATCAACACCCGGAGGTTGTTCTGCAGTTGGGTGGACACACTGATAATCGGGGCGCTGCCAGAGACAATCTTGCACTTTCGAAACGTCGCGTCATGTCTGTTGTGAAATATCTGGTTGCAAATGGGGTAGAGGGCGAGCGCTTGAAGCCTTTCGGGTTCGGAGAGTCAAGACCGGTGGTGACTAACGCAACTGCTGAGGGGCGAGCACAAAATCGCCGAATTGAAATGAGTGTGGTCACTCAGTAATCGAATTAGCGCTGTTTGTTCGTCGTAAGGCTTGCTGCCACGACGGTTTAACAGGCAGAATAATGAGACAGGAAATCATCCAGAGCCTTATGCAAATGAATATGAAATCTGCATTGAATGTGTTTGTTATGAGCGTTGCAATGCTTAGCGTGGGTTGCGCGTCTTTGCAACAAGAGCAGCAAACCACCCCCACGCCGCCGGTAAACAGCGTGACCTTGCCTGAGGGCAGCATTCGGTACGACACGGACGATGCTCGCATTGCCCAGCTTTGGTCGGCGGCTGAACAAGCGCGAATTGAGGAAAATACCGATCTGGCGTTGCAGCGCTTGTTCGAGGCACTGGAATTAAGCCCACAGAACAGTCTTATCTGGAGTCGGGCCGCTGAAATTCAGCTAAATAACCAGCAAGCGTCTCTTGCGGAGAACTTCGCAATGAAATCGAACACATTTGCTGGTGAGAATGCGTCCCTGTTACACCGCAACTGGCTTATCATCGAACATGCGCGCAGCTTGCGCGGTGACTTGCTCGGTGTTAGAAGTGCGCATAAGAAAGTACAAGAATATCAATATCGCTAAAATCTGGTTGCCAGAGCGTTATGCAGAGCGCGATAAATTTGTAGTAATGGCTCGCTCGACAGAGCGCGTTAATCCGATACCATCCGGCGCAGGGAGGCACCGATGATCGAACCCATGGACTCCATTTCCGACATTCTTGGCGATAACGGACCCGTTGCCGAGCTACTACCTGGCTTTGCCCCTCGCGTAGAGCAGCAACATTTGGCTGAGGCCATCTTTACAGCGCTGGAGAATAAAGGTGTGCTCGTGGGTGAGGCAGGTACCGGTACCGGAAAAACCTTCGCCTATTTAATTCCAGCACTGTTTTCCGGTCAGCGCATTATCATCTCAACCGGTACTCGGCACCTGCAAGATCAACTGTTCTACAGCGACATGCCGCTGGTGAAAAAGGCCTTGAATACCGGTGCATCGGTTAGCTTGTTAAAAGGCCGGGCAAACTACCTGTGCAAACACCGGCTGCTTCGCGCGCAAAGACACCCAGCGCTGAACAACGCTGAGTATTCCGGTCATCTGCGCATCATCAGCGATTGGGCACGCACCACGGAAACGGGCGATATTGCCGAGGTGCTTAACGTACCAGAAGACTCCATGGTCTGGAGTTTTATCACATCAAGCGACGATTTCTGTTCCGAGCATGAGTTTGAAGAACTCGACGATTGTTATATTCACCGCGCGCGAAAGAAAGCACAAGAAGCCGACGTGGTGGTGGTTAACCATCATTTACTGTGCGCCGACTTATCGTTAAAAGACGAAGGCTTTGGCGAGTTATTGCCAAGTGCAAACGCGTTTATTATCGATGAGGCGCATCAATTACCCGATATTGCTGCGCAATTTTTTGGTCGCAAACTCAGTAGTCGACAGTTACTGGATTTATCGCGTGACACGGTTGGCGAGCAATTACATGAAGCCCCCGATATGGCTGAACTTCGTGATCTTGCCAGTCAACTGGAGTCTGGTGTCAGGCATTTTCGCTTAGCCTTCGATATCGAACCCACAAGGGATGCATGGGTTGCCGTTGCCGATCGCCCATCAATCGATCGTGAGCTGGAACGGCTAACGCTCTTGCTTGGTGGTTTACGTGACATGCTCGAATCGGTTGCCAGCCGGGGTAAGGGTTTGGAAAGTTGCTATCGTCGGGCTGTACAACATGCCGCGTCACTCGATAGGTTTACGGCCAACGAACCCAATAAAGAATACATTCATTGGTTTGAAACATACCGATCCGGGTTTAGTTTAAACATGACTCCGATGACGGTAGCTGCACCGTTTAAACGTGCAATGGAAGCCATGCCTGCAAGCTGGATTTTCACCTCGGCAACATTGGCAGTGGGTGGAGACTTCAGTCACTTCAAAACCAATCTTGGTATTGAAGAGGCAGATGAATTATTGGTGGATAGTCCTTTCGATTACCGCCACAACGCCATGCTCTATTTACCGGAAGGGTTGCCAGAACCACAACATTCGGGATACACCCACTCGGCAATGCAGGCTGTATTGCCGATTATAGAGGCCAGTCACGGTCGAACCTTTTTGTTGTTCACCAGCTACCGTGCGCTGAATGAAGCACAGCGTTTTCTTGAAGGGCAATTCGAATACCCGATTCTTACGCAAGGCCAGATGCCCAAGCGCGAATTACTCGAAGCATTTCAATCGTTGGGTAATGCGGTTCTACTGGGTACCAGTAGTTTTTGGGAAGGTGTTGATGTGCGTGGCGAGGCTTTGTCTGTGGTTGTTATCGATAAGCTACCGTTTGGCTCCCCGGGCGATCCGGTGATGGGTGCGCGCATCGATCATATGAAGCAAGCCGGCGGCAATCCGTTTTTTGAATATCAACTTCCGCAAGCAGCCATCGCATTGAAACAAGGTGTTGGCAGACTAATAAGAGATGTTACTGATACCGGCGTGCTGGTTCTTTGTGATCCGCGAATCCGTACAAAGCATTACGGTGAAGTGTTTATTAACAGCTTGCCGCCTATGCCCATCTCCAGGGATTTACACGAAATAGAACGGTTTTTCAAGAAAGAGCGCGAGTCATATCGCGAAGAAGTAGTAGAAGATGAATAGTCAGCGCACAAACTTATTGGCCGTGGAAACATCCACCGATGCCTGCTCTGTAGCACTCTACACACAGGGCGAAGTTATCGCAGATCACCGGTTAGCGGCGCAACAACATGCGCAACTACTGCTTCCCATGATCGATCAATTATTATCTGAATCGGGAATAACAACGAGCCAGCTAGACGGTGTTGCATTCGGTTGTGGTCCGGGCAGTTTCACAGGCGTTCGCATTGCTGCCGCAACCGCACAAGGCATCGCTTTTGGTGCGAATGTCGGCGTCATTGCTGTGTCGAGTTTGCAGGCACTTGCCGAGGGTGCGCAACGATCACACGGTGCCACGCACGTATTGTCCTCGTTCGATGCTCGCATGGGCGAAGTGTATTGGGGCGCTTATGTGAGCGATGAAAATCAACACATGGAGTCGGTGATAGAAGACAGCGTGTGTGCGCCCGCCGATGTGCCAGTGCCAGATGCCATTGCCAAAGCTCAGTGGGCACTTATCGGCTCTGGTTCCGATGTCTATTCAGCAGAGTTAATGGCTCGAGTTCAGCCGGGCATTCGTTGCCATCACATCAGCGATTGCTGGCCTGATGCGCGAGATGTTTTAAGCCTTGCGCTACCAAGGGCGCATCGAGGTGAATTCGCTTCACCTGAAAAGGCGGTGCCTGTTTATTTGCGTAATCGTGTTGCGTTAACCACAGCTGAGCGGGCTGAAGGTCAACGGTTGTAGTGATTGAAACGTTTGATCAATGGGGTGATGTATTTGTTGGTAATGGCGTGTTTGCATCTGCACGGCCTGTTGCTGATCATACCGATGCCTTAACCAGCGCAGAAGCCGACATCGTGGCTACGTCGGTTGCCAAGCGCAAGAATACTTACTCCACCGGTCGCTACTGCGCAAGAGAATCACTGCAAGCTCTAGGTCTTGCGCAAGAGGCCTTCTCCGACGGATTACTGCAGCGCCCGGATGGGGCGGTGGATTGGCCCGTAGGGGTGGTAGGCAGTATATCTCACGCGAACGATTGGGCGATTGCGGCAGTGTCTTCAAGTTCTGGGGCTTATGCATCCATCGGTATCGATATCGAGCTTATTGATAGGGTAAGCAGAGATGTGCTGCGTTTGATCGCAACTGAGCATGAACGCGATGAAATAGACGCGAATGAACATTTGCGATGGTTAAGAGTTGCGCTTTTTAGTATCAAGGAAAGCGTGTATAAATGTTTAAGGCCACTGTATGGTGAGTTCATAAACTTTAAAGATGTGCAGCTCATGAATTTAACCACGCCCATGCCAATCGAAGACGAGAAGCGCATGGATGGAATAGAGTTCTATAACCCCTCCATAAAACTGCTGTTACCTAAACTCTCAGCTTGTTGTGATGAAAGTCGATTAAGTATTCGACTGGCTGTTCTGCCTAAACATGTTGTCAGTTTGGTTTTCTACCATTCTTAAATAGCGCTATTGTCTTCGCATGCTAGTTTGGCTTGCTACGGGTATTGTTTGGTAATTGTGCGCTGGTTCACGAAAGTAACGCCCGTAACCTGCGCAGGCATGACGAGATCAGCCGTTAGTTAGATAGTACCCAAATAGATTAAACACTGGACAAGCCGACAGCTAATGATGACTTGCGCTATGGAACTCTTCAAACAATGTATGTGCGCCCATCGCATGCGCGTGGCTGTTGCGCTGGTGCTAAGTGTGTTCCTATTAAACGCATGTGGTAGCAGTGGTAGTAATAGTGATGCATCGGCTACTGATAGTTCGGCCGATGGGGTAACAGCGAATAGCGAATCAGCAAATGGCGATACAGATTCAGCCTCAGGCACATCCACATCCACATCGGTAACCGATGGCGATACCGTTGGAGTCGATACAAATGGAGTTGATGCGACAGCAAGCGATACGACAGGGAGCGATGCAGCAGAAGTTGGTTCAACGGCGGGCAATACAGCCGGAAACGATACTGGAGAAGTCGATACAAGCGGTGGTACCGCTGATGGAAACACCACCGAAGGTGTGGCAGCGGACACAGCCGGTGATAGCAACACCGATGAAACCAATACTGACGGTAACGATTCTGGTCATTCATCGACTGACAGTGCAGCTGACACGACAGCTGGTGACACAAGTGTCGGCTCCGATGGCAGTTCAGATGGCAGTTCGGCGAGCACTACCGCCGGAAATACTGAGGGTAGTACAACCAGTGCTCCAGACCCAACACCCATTGTCCGAGCGCCGGCTGATGCGCAAATACTGATTAGCGACACGCTAACGCTAAACGGATCGGTTGCGTTTCCTTCAACGCCACTTGATATTCCGGTTATCCAATGGTCGGCGCTGTCAGGTCCTGGCAATGTTGTTTTTTCCAATGCGCAATCGGCTAACAGCTCAGCTGAATTCGATGACGATGGTATGTATGAACTGGAATTGCGTGTGGCGAACGGTCCGTATGAAGCTGCCGACACTCTTATTGTGGTGGTCACCGATGTGGTGGTGAATCAAGCGCCGCAAGCGAACGCGGGTGCCGATGAATCGTTAACGGTTAATGATGTGTTGAACTTATCGGCAGAGGCTAGCGATGATGGTTTGCCGAACGATACGTTAACAAGCCAATGGCGCAAAGTGGCGGGTATGGGCGAAGTGAGTTTTGGTGAAACCAGTGCTTTAACTACGACGGCAACGTTTTCAGCAACCGGTGATTACGAGCTGGAGTTTTATGTTACCGACGGTGAACTAGATGCCAGCGACAGACTCAGCGTAAACGTAACAGCCGCACCGGTTGAAAATAGCGGTAACAACGTTAACGCTCAGAATGACTGGCAAAATGTCACTACGTCCAACGGTAGTAAGCCGCAGGCGCGGCATGAAGCTGCTGCAGTTGCGTTTCAGAATCAATTGTATTTACTGGGAGGGCGCGGTACCCGTCAAGTAAACCGATACAACCCTGCCAATAATCGATGGGAAAATCTGGGTACGCCAGGTTTGGAATTAAGCCACTTTCAGCCGGTTGTGTATGGGAACAAGATTTATATACTCGGCTCGCTCGATTGCTGCTTTCCGAGTGAATCGGTTATTGCAGCTATTCAGATATTTGACCCTGCCACCAAGCAATGGAGCCAGGGTGCATCATTGCCGGCTAATCGATTAAGAGGCTCTGCTGGTACCGTTGTGTATAACAACAAAATCTACATGATTGGTGGTTCAACCAATGGTCATGACGGTGGCATGGTCAAATGGTTTGATGAATACAATCCTGCTACCAACACTTGGAAAACCTTAGCGGACGCACCCAACGCTCGCGATCATTTTTCAGCTGCGATGGTCGGAAATAAGTTGGTTGCTGCCGGTGGCAGACGAACCGATCATCCGGCGACGTTCGCGAATCTGGTAACCGCTGTCGATATTTATAATTTTGGTACTGGTCGATGGGAGAGTGGTGCGCGCATTCCGACGCAACGCGCCGGAGCCATGACTGTGAGCTACGGTGATGAGGTTATACTGATTGGCGGTGAATCAGATTCAGGCGTGCCTGCACTGAGAACCGTTGAGGCCTATAACGTTAAAACCGATAGTTGGCGCGCGCTTAAATCGTTAAAAACTGCACGTCATAGTGGTGGTGCTGCTATTGTTGGTGGGGCTATTCATGTGGTTTCGGGCAACACCACAACCGGTGGCGGGAACGAAACGCAAAGTCATGAGAAGCTCGATCTCGATTGAGCACAGCCGCCTGCTGACGCAACATCCAAAGCTAACAATAACTCATCGAGTTCTACCCAGCTGAGTGCACTACTCTTGTGCAGTCAACCTGCGTTTCACTGCAACACTAACGCGTACGGTTTGTTAGACTGTTGCGGTATTCCTAACACTTTATAAAAACCAATGACGGCTAACGCGCAGCAGAGCGCAATAGGTGTATTTGATTCTGGTGTAGGCGGTTTAACAGTACTACGCGCCATACGTTCACAACTTCCAGCCGAAAAACTGCTCTATGTGGCCGACACGGCTCACGCGCCCTACGGTGAAAGAAACCCTGAATACATTGTTGATCGATGTGTGGCGGTTACGCGATTTCTTGTGCAGCAAGATATAAAGGCGTTGGTCGTCGCGTGCAATACGGCGTCGGTGTTGGCCATTACGCAGCTACGCGAGATTGTTGACATACCCGTTGTGGGTATTGAACCGGCAATAAAACCTGCAGCCAAAGTGACACGCTCAGGTGTTGTAGGTGTGCTGGCAACAAGCCGCACATTGCAGAGTCCGGGGGTAGAGCGTCTTTGCGAGCTGTACGGTAACAACGTGGAAATGATCCTAACCCCGTGTCCCGGGTTGGTTGAAAAAATCGAACGCGCAGAATTGAATACGCCGGAAACGCGAGCCATGCTTGAAGGCTTTTTATCGCCTATGCTCGATAAAGGTGTAGACACCATTGTACTGGGCTGTACACACTACCCATTTGTACGACAAACCATACAGGATATTGTCGGTAACGCGGTTACAGTCGTGGAGCCTGGGGCGGCAGTTGCGCGCCAGTTAGGTCATCGACTCGATAAACTGAGTTTGCGACTACCCGAAGAATCACCAGATGGTCGTGTCACCTTTTTTTCCACCGGTCAGATAGGCGATGTCGCCACGGTTATTTCTGCATTGTGGGGGCGTGCTGTGTCGGTTCGTTATCTTGAGGGTGTATAGTCTGGCGTTACACCTACGCCGGAGTCAGCATGAGCCTTGGGTCTAACCTGTTTGCAGGCTTTGAAGCAGTCGATATACAAATACATGGGCACAACATACATGCAGTGGTGGGCGGGTCCGGGCCACCATTATTGCTGTTGCATGGCTATCCTCAAACGCATGCTATGTGGCACAAAGTCGCACCACAATTGTCTGAGCGTTTTACCGTTGTTGCAGCCGACCTAACCGGCTACGGCGATTCTGGTAAACCTGAATCCGACGCTAATCACACACCTTACAGTAAGCGTTCAATGGGCAATGATATGCTCGCTCTAATGAACCATTTAGGACACGATTCGTTCAGAGTAGTGGGGCATGATAGGGGTGGGCGGGTGGCTCATCGTATGGCTGTTGATCATAGCCAGAGTGTTGAGCGTCTGGTGGTAATCGATATTGCGCCAACAAGAGAAATGTATGCAAACACCACGGATGCGTTTGCACGAGCCTATTGGCATTGGTTTTTTTTGATTTTACCGGCACCGGTTCCTGAAAATATGATTTTGGCCGATAGTGATGCGTTTTGGCGATACAAATGCATAGAGCGTGTAAACCAGAACGTGTTTGATGACAACGCGCTAGAGCAATACCTGCGTGCGTTTCGCAATCCTGACACTGTGCACGCCGCTTGTGAAGATTATCGGGCAGCTGCTGGTATCGATATACAACACGATAACGAAGACGATGCGCAAGGCCGGAAAGTAATTTGTCCGTTACTGGTATTGTGGGGTGAAGACGGCGTTATAGAATCCTGCTTTGAACCATTGAAGTTGTGGGCATCAAGAGCGACCAAAGTTGAAGGGAAGTCTTTGCCGGGTGGGCACTACCTGGCAGAACAACATCCAGAACTTGTATTGGCGGAACTGGAGCAGTTCCTGAATTAAATGACGACTTTCGGTAGTGAACAAACCTGTGCACATACTCACCTCGATGGCTTAGTTAAAGATCGCCAAATTAAAGATCGCTGAATTAAAGATCGCTAAATTAAATAATGAGTAACGATAAAAAACGTATTGCAGTTATCCCCGGCGATGGCATTGGTAAAGAGGTGATGCCCGAAGGCTTGCGCGTGCTTGAGGTCGTCAAACAGCAGTTCAATATCAATATTGAACTTGAGCACCACGACTTTGCGTGCGTTGATTACTACAAGAAACACGGCAACATGATGCCGAGTAACTGGAAGTCGTTGTTGCAAGACTGTGATGCCATATTGTTTGGTGCGGTCGGCTGGCCGGATACCGTGCCAGATCATATTTCTTTGTGGCAGTCACTGCTGCTGTTTCGTAGAGAGTTCGATCAGTACGTCAACATGCGACCAGCCAGGGCGATGCCCGGCGTACAAAGCCCACTGGCACACATTCAGCCGGGTGATATCGACATGATGATTATTCGCGAGAACACCGAAGGCGAGTATTCAGCTGTTGGTGGCCGAATGTACTCAGGTACAGAACGCGAGATTGTTATGCAGGAAACCATCATGTCTCGCTATGGAGTCGATCGTATTCTTAAATATGCATTTGAAATCGCGCGCAAACGTGGTGGGAAACTCACGTCAGCAACAAAATCCAACGGGATAGCGATAACGATGCCTTATTGGGATGAGCGTGTAAACGCGATGGCTTCCAACTATCCTGATATAACGGTTGATCAATACCATATTGATATTCTGGTTGCGCATTTTGTGCTTAATCCGCAACGGTTCGATGTGGTTGTCGCGTCGAATCTCTTTGGTGACATATTGTCCGATCTTGGCCCGGCTTGTACCGGAACCATTGGTATTGCACCATCGGCAAACATTAATCCAAACAACGATTACCCATCGCTGTTCGAGCCGGTGCATGGGTCAGCGCCGGACATTGCCGGTAAAGGCATCGCTAATCCTATTGGGCAAATATGGTCGGTGGCAATGATGTTGGGACATTTTGGATTAAGGGATGCAGAGGCCGCCATTGTCAACGCGATTGAAACGGTACTTGCCAACCCTGAACTCAGAACGCAGGATTTAGCAGGCCAAGCTAATACGGTAGAGTGTGGAACGGCCGTTGCCCAATGTTTGTCGGCCCAGCAAAATTGAATTTGCATAAAGCGATTGATTAATGCGTTTTTTTCTTTGGTTCGTACTGATAGTTGAAAAATAGACGATAGTGGAAAATAGATGAAGCTAGTAGTTAACGATTCTGAGTACGATGTCGATGTAGAGCCTGATATGCCCTTACTGTGGGTACTCAGAGACGAACTCAGTATTACCGGGCCGAAGTATGGCTGTGGTATTGCGCAATGCGGGGCCTGCACGGTTATGGTTAACGGGTTTGCAGTGAGGTCATGCCAGCTCGCCGTAGGGGATTTGAACGGTGCGGTAACGACCATTGAAGGCATGGGTTCGCCAGAATCAATGCACGTTGTGCAACAGGCCTGGGTCGATCATCAGGTTGCGCAATGTGGTTATTGTCAGTCTGGTCAGATTGTACAAGCGGCTGCATTGTTAGCAATCAACCCTAATCCCTCCGATGAACAAATCGATGGTGTTATGAGCGGTAACCTATGCCGATGCGGAACTTACCCGCGCATTCGCGCGGCTATAAAAACAGCCGCCAAGCGTTTACGGGAGAGCTAAGCGATGGGTAAGTTACGAACAATAACGCGCCGCACATTTCTAGTAGGTTCCGTGGCTGTTGTTGGCGGTGTTGCCTTTGGCGCGTATCTGGCGAAGCGCGCTATTCCGAATCCGTTACTCGATGAGCTTGGTGATGGAGAAGCCGCGCTAACACCGTTTATAAAAATCACGGCAAACGGCATCACACTGATTACACCGCGTGCAGATAAAGGGCAGGGTGCCTATTCGCTGCAGGCTTATCTATTGGCAGAAGAACTCGATATCGATCCTGCGACTGCCACTTTATCGCCTGGCTTGCCTGGGCCTGCATACTATAACCGAGTGATACTAGGAGAAGGAACGCCGTTCCCCGGCTACGATGAAAGTACACTGGCCGAAACTGTACGTGGCTTTATGTCCATTCCGGCAAAGCTTATGCAAATTCAAATTACCGGTGGTTCATCAACCACACCCGATATGTTTGAACGCATGCGAATGGCCGGAGCGGTTGCCAGAGAAACTCTGAAAGAAGCTGCGGCGCAAAAACATGGCTTGTCACGTTCAGAACTTAACACCGACAATGGTCATGTCGTACTGCCAAACGGTGACAAGCTGGCTTACACCTCACTTGCTGCAGAGGCTGCGAAACTCGATCCGATAAGCGCTGTTGAACTTCGCGACCCTGACCAATGGCGCTACCTTGGTAAGCCGGAAATGCAGCGCCTGGATATGCTGGCGAAGTGCACGGGTACTGAGGTGTATGGTATCGATAAAAAAATAGATGGAATGCTGCATGCGTCGGTTTGTGCTAACCCCGGTATTGGTGGGGAGTTGCTGAATTACGATGCAGACGCTGCGAAAAAGCTGCCTGGGGTTGAGCACATTGTGCCAGTAAAACATGGTGTGGGCGTGATCGCTACCAATACCTGGTATGCGTTTAAGGCTTTAAAGGCGCTGAACTGTGAGTGGGGACCGGGGCCTTACCCAGAAAACTCGGATGCTATATGGGAACAGCTATCGGAAGCGGTCGACAACCCGGATATGCTTGATCATAGGCAACGTGACGATGGCGATGTAGATGCATCGCTTAACGACAACAACGTTATTACAGCATCGTACCGGGTACCTTATCTTGCACATGCTCCAATGGAGCCGATGAATGCCATTGTGCTGGTAGAAGATAATAGCGTCACTATCTGGACCGGTACGCAAATTCCCTTGTTTATCCGCAATAGGGCTGCAGACATTTCTGGTATCGATGCCGAAAATGTTCTGGTACACGTTCAACCGATGGGTGGCAGCTTTGGCCACAGACTTGAAATGACGCATGTTGAACAAGCCGTTGAATTAGCCATGTCGGTTAAAGGTACGCCGATAAAAATGACCTGGAGTCGTGAAGAGGATATGACGCACGACTACCCAAGACCTGCTGCTATAACACAGGCTCGAGGTGTGGTGAACAATGGCCAGGTGGAAACATTCGATTTGTCTGTCGGTCAATCGTCCATGTCTTCCAGCTGGTTTAAACGATTGGCCGGTATGGGCGTTCCCGGGCCCGATGCAACAATCACAACGGGGTCGTGGGATCAGCCCTTTACTATTCCGAATTATCGGGTCTCCGGGTATCGCGCACCGGATATGGTGCCGGTGTCATCATGGCGTTCGGTAGGGGCTTCGGGCAATGGTTTTTTTCACGATTGCTTCCTCGATGAGCTCATACATGCAGCGGGTGCTGACCCACTTGAAGAGCGGAT
Source organism: uncultured Granulosicoccaceae bacterium (assembly GCA_937922945.1). Lineage (GTDB taxonomy): Bacteria > Pseudomonadota > Gammaproteobacteria > Granulosicoccales > Granulosicoccaceae > Granulosicoccus. The sequence goes on along the minus strand of CAKZUP010000043.1, from coordinate 8,175 downwards.
ACGTCTGTGTTCTCACGATACCTCGCGCAAAGTGCTCGAGGGCGTTGCCGAATTGTGTAATTGGAATGGCTCTGATATTGGAGAGAACAAAGGTCGGGGAATTGCGTTTTGCATGTCGTTCGGCGTACCGGCGGCAGAGGTAATCGATGTTAGCGTTATCGATTCGCGTATCAAAATAGACAGGGCCTTTATCGTCGCCGATGTGGGCACGGTACTCGACCCAATCAACATAGAAGCACAGTTGTTTGGCGGCTTAATATTTGGCTTGAGTCATGCGATTAACAGTGAACTCACTTACGAAAACTATGCGCCGAAGCAAAATAATTATCATGCTTATGAGGGAATGCGGTTATACCAAACGCCTGACATCCAAGTAAAAGTTCTTGAAAACGGAGAAAAGATTCGCGGTATCGGGGAGCCGGGTTTGCCCCCAGCGGCCCCGGCATTAGGTAACGCCATTTTTGCGGCGACGGGTAAGCGTATTCGCGAACTGCCCTTTAATAAACACATTCAGTTCGTGTAGAGGACGAAACATGTCATTGTCTACTACGTCATTGTCTACTATGAAAGGCAACTTCGCATTCCGCGATGTTGTATTGCTCGTTAGTGCATTGTGCGCAACTGCCTTGCTCTTGATTGCGGATGGGAATGCAAACGCTGCAGAAAACGAGATAAAACTGAACCCGCCTGAAAAAGGCTCGGTTAGCGAAGAAAGCGGTTTACAGGCATGGTCTCGTATATATGAGGTCGCCTCACATCCGCGATGCGCTAATTGTCACACCGGTGAAAGTGATCGGCCAATGTGGTCTGGTCCTTCCTACGGTCAGGCGCGGCCGCATGGTATGAACATTCGCGCGGGCAACAGTCGCATCGGTGCTGAGACTTTGCTTTGTTCAACTTGTCATACAACGCTGAAGGAGGACAGAGCTGACGCAAACAGCACACCTCACGCGGCACCTCGTGTTGCAATGCTTTGGCGTCTCGCACCAAAAGAAGCACACTGGTTTGGTCGCAGCTCCCAGCAAATTTGCGAACAACTGCGTAACCCAGAATTAAATGGTGGGCGTACTATGGAGCAAATTGCTGAGCACCTAAATCATGATTTAATTCTGCACTGGGCATGGCAGCCTGGCGGCAACAGAGAACCCGCACCGTACAGTTTGCAGGAGCACGTTAATGACATTCTCACATGGGGCGTAGCCGGTTTTCCGTGTCCTGGCGTTTAACCTAAGTTGGCAATTGCATGTCAGCAAGTTCGCAGAACTCGAGCAATGCCAGAATTTTGCCACGAATTGGTATCATTTTTGCGCAAGAATAGTTTTGCATAAGAATAATTGTGTGCAAAAATAATAGCGAGTTTGTACGAGTAAGTGGCCGCGCATTCAGGTGTATCGCGAGGCGTACCCGGTTCGTTATTGGTAGAGTTTGAACTGGCCTATGTTGAATTGGTCGAGTTTGAGTTGGTCGTGTGTAAGTTGGCCGTGTATAAAAGACCCGTGGCCAAGATCGATTAACCCAATGCCACCGATATGCTTTGAGCTCGGTCGAAACACAATGCAATTGACGCAATAGATGTAGTGTATGGGAAGCAATGATGTTCAGCTAGCTCAGAACGCACTCCGTGTGTTGCCAGGCTACAAACCTACCGATTTTGATCACTGGTTTCAGTCCAGTTTTCTCAATTGTCGATCGTATAAATCAACGACATCGGACTACGCGATTGTTGAATTTGATCTTGATAAACAGCATCCTATCTCTTTACCCGATGAATATGCCGAGTTCACTGATCTGATTAACCAGCATCTTTCCACATGTTCTGCAGCAGATCCTTGGGGCATCACAGATGTAGACTTAGTCGTATTAAAGCTACACGATCAGCCTGATAGCAGCGCTGGTCGGTTACTCTTGTTCCGGCAAGTTTTCATCGCATCACTACTCAAAAAGTTATTCACCAAAGAGAGCATTACCGATGCAGAGCGGCGAACGCTGCTACAAACGCTCTCTGGATTAAATGTTAAACAAGCGGCAAATCAGGATAGTGTTTCGGTAGAAACAAAACGTTCACATCTTAAATCGGTGTTTGCCAAGACAGGCATTCATGGTAAACAGGAACTATCCAGTTTCCTGATTAGTCATTTGTTACTGGAAGTTGCTGCATACCAATCCAGAAATCCATCTCGCGCAGAATCCGATCAGATGTTTTTTGATTATGTCGATCAATACATGGGCACCTATGTTCGTGCAAGCGTGATACAGGAATCACCAACCCGGCGCTTTCGGCTTATTGAGCTGGGTGATCCTGCTGGCATACCAGTCATTTGTGTTCACCATTTGGGTATTCTGAATTTCAATGAGCATGAAATTGCAGAAATACGACGTCTGGGCATACGGCTTATTTGTCCGTTGCGCCATGGTGCTATAGGCCCGCTAGACGAGCGTTTAACTTTTGAGGAACATCTGGAACATGCTATTGCGGGTATTGATTTAGCTGCTTCGTTAATTTATGGCGCGCAGATAACCATTTTTGCCATGCTAAGTGGGTCGATATACGTCAACCACTATTTGCATCGCTATCCGGATAGGGCCAATAACGTTATTTTGCTCGGTGCATCCTATAAGCCAAAAACCGTACGGCCATCTGCATCAATATTGAAGAAAAACCTGCATGAGCTCGCGTCCGAACACGATGAAATGCTGGAGGCAACCGTGTCGTTTTTACTTGATAAAGTCGATGAGCCTGCGCAGCTTCAACGAGCCATGGAAGAAACCCACCACTATTGCGATTCAGATATTGACGTAATAAGTGAGCTTTTCGCAGATAAGCAACAAGTTAGCGCCATGCAACACCGCCTTAAACATTCGGCAAACTCTATTGTTCATGACTTAAGAGCGCAAGCGAGCTGCACATGGCAACCGTTGGTATCGAATGAAACGGCGGCAAACGTCCATTTCATTCATGGCGCAAGTGATCAATTAATTCCGATTAATGGCATACAGGAATTGGTGAGTGGAAAGGAAAACTATCAATTGCACGTTATTGATAACGCTGGTAACTGGATGTTCGGCAAGCACACGCCAACAGCGTTTTCAATAGTACGGGATATCCTCGCCGGATAAACTAAGCCATTTCACTCTACGTTGTAACAACATAAGCAACTATTCGCTAGATCTCGAAGCGCATTTGGTGGCCGGGTAAATAGTGAAGCTTAACCATCGTGACAGACTCCTTTTCTAGCCATGTTGTGCGGGTAGAGCGCAGCAACGGTGTTTTTACATCCACCTGAAGTGCTTTTGCCACACTTGCCTTAGCCAGACAAGCTTCAACCACGAACTCACCTTTTGTGAAGGGTACGTGCTGAACTAACCACTCATTAGCACTAATTTCGTTTAAATCCACTTTTTTTATATCGCCAATGGTTTGTGTATTGACCCATCGATCTTCATAGATAAACGGTGCGTTATCAGAGAAATGAACTGTGTGTACATGTAAAGATTTACAATTTGCCTTTATCTGCAGCAATTGCTTAATGTTATCTGGTGGGACTACTAGCTGATATTTTATCAGTTTAAAACTGTAGCTTAATTGCTGCGCCTCAACTTGAGTGCGTATAACCGGAATGGAAGCGCTCACACGACGAATGGGTTGAAGCGCCACGCGTGTACCGGCTTTACGCTTCCGGTCGATTATCCCAGTTGACGCAAGCTCTCGCAGTGCTCGATTAACCGTGGTACGGGCGCAGCCAAATTGTTCAGCCAGTGCCACTTCTCCTGGTATGAGTTCGCCGGGCAACCATACACGTTGTTGAATGTTCGCTCTTATTCGATCTTGAATATCTTGCCATGTATGAGCGCGCTGGGAAGTAGTCATAGATGCAAGCGTTATAATTTAACCAGAAGAGTGCGAAGCGTGTGCTTATAGCGGGCCTCAATTCTTTCGCGATTGATATGTTTGCCATTGCTCACCACATGCTGCCCGGCCGCCCAGACATCGCTGATCAGCCGGTCATCATCGGCAAATATCCAGGCATCCAGCCATTGATCATGGTCAACTGCGCAGACGCTGGGAGAGTGGATATCAAGCGCAAGAAGATCCGCTGTTTGACCAATCGCAATAGCACCGGTTTGCCGTTGTAACGCCGTAGCGCCGCCTTTTAGGGCGGTATCGTATAAAGCCCGTCCACTGGAGTGTTCTGTTGTAGCGTATATTGCTCTGCCTTTTTCCTTTAGTCGCTGTGAGTATTCCAGTGTGCGCAATTCCTCACTCAGCGAAATACGCACATTGGAGTCGGTTCCTATACTCCACCGGCCATTATTTTTCTTGTAGTCCACACCATTAAAAATGCCATCGCCTAAATTGGACTCTGTTATAGGGCAGAGCCCGACAACGGCGCCAGATTTTGCCAAGGCTGCCGTTTCTGCGGAGAGCATATGGGTGGCGTGAATAAGACACCAAGTGTGATCGACTGGCATGTTTGCCATTAGCCACTCCACCGGTCGTGAATTCCACGCAGATTGAATCTGTTGAACTTCTGCTTCTTGTTCTGCGATGTGTATGTGAAATGGTTTGCCGGCAGCTAGCTCGTAAGCTTTGGCGAGCGAAGGCTGGCTGACCGCTCTTAATGAATGGGGCGCAATGCCAATTGACATACCCGTTTGCTGATTGATCAGGCCTTGTGCTGCTTCGAAGAGCTTGGCGAACGCTTCGAATGAATGTCCGAAGCGTTTTTGTCCTCCAGTGAGCTCCCGTCCATCGCAACCGCCCTGTTCATACAACACCGGTAGCAGAGTAAGACCGATACCGCTCTGCGTTGCCGCTGCAATAATGCGTTCGCACATTTCTGCTGGTTGCGTGTAAGGCTGACCAGAGGCTTGATGGTGCAAATAGTGAAATTCGCCAACCGAGGTATACCCTGATTCCAGCATTTGCATTTGACCAAACGCCGCTATCGATTCTGCATCGTCCGGTGTTAAATGTTCTAGAAAGCGGTACATCAGTTTACGCCAACTCCAAAACGAGTCGGTTGGGTCCGGGCCTCGCGTTTCTGTCATGCCTGCCATTGCGCGTTGAAAAGCATGGCTATGACAATTTGCAACGGCTGGTAGTAATACACCGGTTCGTATCCCGTTTGCCGGTTGATTAGCACTAACGGCGCTTATCTTTCCTTTGGCATTAATAGAGACGCTCACATCCGACTGCCAACCTTCGATGGTTAAAGCATGCTGTGCCCAGATTTGTTGAGTGAGCGGTAGGGTGGATGGCATCGGACCGGTTGACTCTGCTAATGTATGCACATATTATATCAATATGTATGCACATAATGTCAACGTTCGCGTAACCGAAACCATTCTTCTGAAAAATGCACAGCTTGCAACCTGTGAGCAGGGAGCAACTGCCTGCGGATTAGTTCCTGATGGCTGTGTAGTGCTCGAAAATGGCCGTATTAGTTGGTGCGGTACATCAACTGAGTTGCCTGAAGCGTTTCGCGAGTTACCGGCACATGATTGCGCAGGTCGGTTGTTAACGCCATCGTTTATCGATTGCCACACGCACATTGTGCATGGTGGGCACCGCGCGGTTGAGTTTGAAAAACGATTGCAAGGTGCAAGCTATAGTGAAATTGCCGCTGCGGGAGGCGGCATCGTATCCACCATGAGTGCAACACGAGAGGCTTCGGTAGAAAACTTGATAAATACTGCGTTACCCAGAGTAGATTCGTTACTGGCAGAAGGCGTGTCTGTTATTGAAATTAAATCTGGCTATGGGCTCGATATGGAAACTGAGCTGAATATGCTAAGAGCGGCCAGAGAAATTGGGCGAATTCGTCCTGTTGTTGTAAAAACAAGCTTCCTGGGTGCTCATGCTCTACCTGCAGAATTTAAAAATAAAGCCGATGAATACATCGATACAGTTTGTATACCAGCGCTTGAGCAAGCGCATGACGAACGGCTGGTTGATGCTGTCGATGGTTTCTGCGAAACGATCGCCTTTAACGTGCAGCAAATCGAACGGGTGTTTATAAAGGCTGAATTGTTGGGGTTGCCAGTAAAGCTACACGCCGAACAACTTAGCCTGCAAGGAGGCGCCGAACTTGCGGCAAGGTACAAAGCGCTCTCGGCCGATCATCTTGAATACCTTGATCTTGATGGCGTTAAAGCCATGGCCAATGCGGGAACGGTTGCGGTGTTGTTGCCGGGCGCTTTTTACACCTTACGAGAAACCCAATGCCCTCCAGTGGCTGCACTGCGCAAGTACGGTGTACCTATTGCGATTGCAACGGATTGTAATCCGGGTTCATCTCCGCTGAGCTCCCTACTGTTAACCATGAATATGGCGTGTAATCTGTTTCAGCTAACACCGGAAGAGGCCCTTATCGGTGTTACACGAAATGCAGCTGTTGCTCTGGGTATAAAAGATCGTGGTGTCATTGCAGCAGGGATGCAGGCCGATCTGTCGTTGTGGGCAGTGGAGCATCCAGCAGAACTCAGTTATCGGATGGGTTTTAATCCACTGATAGAGCGATTTAAATAACATGATAATCACCCCGGAAAACCTCACACTCGACGACATTGCCCAAATTATCGATGACCCTTTAATGCCAGTGTCGATTAATCGGGATTGTCGTACAGGTGTTGAAAAGTCTGCGGCTGTGGTGGCGAACGTGGTTGCTCAGGAACAAGCCGTTTATGGTGTTAACACAGGTTTTGGCAAACTGGCTAGTGTGAAAATAGCCGCAAAAGATACCGCAGTTTTGCAACGTAACTTGATACTGTCTCACTGTGCAGGTGTTGGCGATCTAAGCGATACCAATCTTGTGCGTGTCATGATGGTACTGAAACTACTATCGCTTGCGCGTGGTGCGTCGGGTGTTCGATGGGAACTTATCGAGGCCATAGAGAACGTACTCAACGCAGGCATTATTCCGGTTGTACCAGTGCAAGGCTCGGTAGGTGCCTCCGGCGATTTAGCACCGCTTGCACACTTCGCCGCTACCTTACTGGGTGAAGGCGACGCTATTTATGAAGATCAACAACAACCAGCTCGTACAGCGTTGGAATCTGCCGGGTTAAAACCAATTGAATTAGCCGCGAAAGAAGGGTTGGCGCTAATTAATGGTACGCAATTTTCAACTGCTGCGGCTATTGTCTCACTGAACGTTGCCTGGAAACTGGCGACAACTGCGATAGTAACGGGGGCGATGTCTACCGATGCCATTATGGGATCAACTGCACCTTTACAGGCGGCTATACATGATCTTAGAGGACATCAGGGGCAGATAGATGTTGCGGCTGCTATGCGCGCGCTAATGGCTGGGTCGCAAATTCGTGAAAGTCACCGCGATAACGATACACGCGTTCAGGACCCATACTGTATTCGCTGCCAGCCACAAGTGACGGGTGCGAGCATCGACCTGTTACGACAAACAGCCATTACGTTACAAACCGAGGCTAACGCGGTAACCGATAATCCGTTGGTTATTGTCGATGATGCCCACCCAAATGGTGGTCAGATTTTATCTGGTGGTAATTTTCACGCAGAACCGGTTGCGTTTGCTGCAGACAATATTGCTATAGCAATTGCTGAAATTGGTGCCATCGCGCAGAGGCGCATCGCATTAATGGTTGATCCGGCTTTATCGTTTGACTTACCCGCGTTCTTAACGCCCGAAGCCGGGCTGTGTTCAGGGTTTATGGTGGCCGAAATAACCAGCGCAGCCCTCATGAGCGAAAATAAACACTTGGCTAATCCGTGTTCTACCGACTCTACGCCCACCAGTGCTAATCAGGAAGACCATGTTTCCATGGCGGCACATGCAGCTTATCGACTGCAACGCATGAATCGTAATTTGGAACATATTTTAGCTATCGAGTTACTGTGTGCCGCACGTGGCATAGAATTTCGTTCGCCGCTTGCCACAAGTAAACCATTGCTATCGGTGATCACTGAGCTAAGAAAGCAGGTTGCAACCCTGGAAGAAGATCGATACATGGCAACTGATATAGAAAAGGCTGCACAAATTGTTGCAGACGGTATTGTTAAGCATGTCGATGTGCGGGGGACAATGCCATCATTACTTCCAGATTAAAAATCATTAGCTTTTAATCGTAAACGATAAAAAAATAGAAGGCGCTTAACTATGGTCGATCAAACCCGCTCCCGACGCAACAGTCGTGATG
>CAKZUP010000042.1 GCA_937922945.1 uncultured Granulosicoccaceae bacterium | reverse complement strand
TTCATACGGAAAAAGCGTTTGTATATTCCAATCGACCGTGACTTTAGACCACGGATTAGGCATGGAAGGCTCGACGATGCGAAACAATTGAATCGTGTCACCGGCGATGGCATAGAGATAATCATCAACGATAACCATTCTGGCTGTGGAGCCTGCAATGCCAGTGCCGCCTGTTGTACCGGATAATCCAACCGTGCTGGAATCACTGGACCCACCAGCGCAACCGAACAAAGAAAGCGTGATCAGCAGTGACGCACAGCGAATAAGTTTTGAATTTTTAAATGTCATGTGAGCCTCAACCTATAACCTGTAACCAACGACAACACCACGATTACTATCAATCTCTCCGATAAGCGACACATCGTTCGGAATATTCTGACGCGCGTTATACGGAAAAATGGCTTCTTCTCTTGCCACTTCCTCAATATTGTTTATATCGCTAACATCCAACGTAACCAGATCGATGTAGCTATCGGCGTAAAGATAATCTGAGCGTATGCTGATTTCCGTATTACCCGGTATGCGAATGAACGCTACGTTCTCAGGCGCTGTGGGCGTCGTGTTGTCGATAACATAAATACCCTGGTTTTGTGCGTTGATAAAAATGTAATTTTTATACAGGTAAATTCTGCTGACTCTGGCAAGCTCACGGGCAGGTTCTATTTCTACCGCACTGCGTAAGTCGGCATAACTGAGGTATACCGGTGTACCGTCTTTTTTTCGCTCTACGCAGGTTCCGTTTTCATCGCGCTGAATGCAGTTCGATACGTCGGTGCTGGAATACTCAGAGGTAGCAGTAGCGCAACTCAGGGAAACGAGCATCATGGCGATTAACTTACCGCGATCTTGTCTGTTAGTGGTTTCGCGGTTGAACTCACCTTCGGCAGTAAAGCGGTTATCGCCTGTGGCGCGCGCATATGAAAAAGCGGTATTGCGATGCTGCTTTGGCAAGGTTGCAAAAGTGGCGATGAGCAGAGCAAGGCAAGCACCTAGCGAGCCGAATAAAATGTCGAGCGAATCGTACGTGCCAAGCGACACTTCATGCAGCAACCCGATAAACCAAACCCCGAGAATGGCCACCGATATCGTGCGGCGCTGATGAAAAAACAGCGCGATGGCGCAAAGACCAAAACTGAGTGTAAACGCAAAGCTTGGATACGCACCCAGGGTGATATCGGAAAGCGACGGTACCAACGCCCAGCTTAAGTTAAGCCAATACCCCGGCCACGGCAACTGCGTTCTGAGAATGATGTAATAAATAAGGGCACTGACGAAAACGGCCAAACCCGCTAGCGCGTAAACCCAACGCACATGAGCAGGACGTATAATGGGCTGCAGCATAGATGAGAAATCCTTTTGTTCGGGTTAGGTGTAAGTGTAGCAATGAGCCGGCCAGCGGTCTGTAACTGCTTGTATGGCTGAGCGCGGCTGTCAAGGCCAGCAGGTCTGTATCGACGCTAGCCAAGGCAAATAAGCGGGCTACGGCAAATAAGCAGGCCAGGACAATTGCGAAGGCGTGCGCAATTACCGCGCCACTGAAGTTACCAAAAAATGGTTAACAAAAAATGGCTACCGAAAAATGGTCACCGAAAATGATAACGCCGAGCCCAACTTGGCGAGTATTGCAAGCGTTGAAGAAATCGTCGCAAGCCGATAGAAAAACGCCGCTGTGATAACCTCGAAACGGCGCAGTTATGCCCCCTGAAGGTTATAGTCAAACAATCGATAAAGAGTACCTTACACATGGCTGAATTTCCCAAAAAAGCCCGCGTCGTCATCATTGGTCAGGGCGGAATTGTTGGCGCGTCGGTGGCCCACCATCTCATCGAGCGCGGCTGGGACGATATCGTCGGCATCGATAAGTCAGCCATACCCACCGATATCGGTTCCACGGCCCACGCCTCCGACTTCTGCTACGCAACCGCGCACGACCACATGACGTGCTACACCACCATGTACAGCATCGACTTCTTTGAAAAGATGGGTCGCTACGCCAAAGTGGGTGGCCTGGAAGTGGCGCGCGTTGGCGATGATGAGCGAATGGGCGAGCTAAAACGTAAAGTCGCCTCCGGCAAAGCCTTTGGCACCAATGCCTACATGATCAGCGCGGCTGAAGCCAAAGAGAAAATGCCGCTATTGGAAGAAGACCAGATACAAGGCGCATTGTGGGACCCGGATGCAGGTCTGGTTACGCCACGTTCGCAAGTGGTCTCAGGTGAAATCGTCGATGCGGCCGAGAAAACCGGCAAGCTAAAAGTCTTTGCCAACACATCGGCAACGGGGCTTAAAATTGAGAACGATCGTATCGTTGGTGTTGAAACCACTCGCGGCTATATCGATGCCGAGTACGTGGTTGTCTGTGCCGGTTTATGGGGTCGTTTAATCGCTCAAATGGCCGGTGAGGATTTGCCCGTGATGCCAGTCGATCATCCTTTGCTGTGGTTCGGCCCGTACAACGAATTCGCTGGCACGGGTAAAGACATTGGCTATCCCCTTCTTCGCGATCAAGGTAATTCTGCGTACCTGCGAGATACGGGCGACCCCACCACCACCGAAGGCGGCATGATCGAATGGGGTTATTACGAAGAGAAAGATCCGCGCATGTGCCACCCACGCGACTTACTTGAAAAAGAAGAAGCGCGCCTGTCACCCTCGCAGCGCGACCTTGAAATGGATCAGATCATGGC
>CAKZUP010000041.1 GCA_937922945.1 uncultured Granulosicoccaceae bacterium | reverse complement strand
GGAAATTTCCCGGGCATGATGGAGCCATCCAAAGGCTATCACGGGATTAAATTCTACGAAACGTTTGGCGACTTTGGCTATACCATGCGCGCGCGATGCGAAGTTCTGCGCACCATGGGCCCTTCATTGAGCCCGTTTAACGCATTTTTATTTTTGCAAGGGCTTGAAACCCTGCACCTACGCATGCAACGGCATGTCGAGAACACACAGGCAGTTGCAGAATTTCTAGAATCTCACCACGCGGTTAATTGGGTTAACTACCCTGGCTTGAAGAGCTCACCCGACTACACTTTGGCGCAACGCTACTTGCCGCTTGGCGCAGGCGGAGTCTTGTCATTTGGTATTGAAGGTGGCATCAATGCCGGCCAAAAGTTTATCGAATCTGCTGAATTTTTAAGTCATCTTGTTAACATTGGCGATGCTAAAACGCTTATCACCCATCCGGCATCAACAACTCATCGACAATTGAGCGAAGAACAACAAATTAAGGCAGGTGTTGGACCCGACATGATCCGAATGTCGGTGGGGTTGGAAACACTTGATGACATTATCTGGGATATTGATCAGGCGTTAACGCATTCTCAACGCTTGTAAGCTTTCAGATTGACCTTAAACTTGATATTAAAAATTGACACCCTAGTTCGAAAATATAGTAGCAACATTGTCCAGGTTGCACTTACTATCTGACGCCTCCAGCAAAACATAGTCTTTAAGCCTGCCATCAATACCGAAGCTTGCGCTCTGGTCACTTGGGCAAATATGCACCCGCTTTACCTTGCGCACGCCAGGGACTATGCGTAATCGGTTTCTGTGGTCGTTATCTTTAAACTGGTTGTCTACCAAATAGATGTTATGCGCACGGTCGTGTATTCGAATGCCATAACCGCGATTACGACGAAACAGGTTTTTATAGATTACCTGATTAAAAGGGACAAGCGTTTCGTCGCCGAGGCGCATTTGCAAAGCGATTTTCATCCCTTCACGCGAACTATCAGAAAATTCGTTGTGATGAACCCAGAGATTGTTGGCAGGTTCTGGCAGTTTGGACGCAGAACCGTTGTTATAGGATCGGTTACCGGCGATTTCGGCGAACGATGCATGTGAATCTATACCAAGTCCTCTGTTGTTAAACAACGTACTCGAATAGATAGCGATGTTCTCAGTATAAAAATCGGGCGTGCCAACTGCACACTCGTCTCGGCTAACAAGAAAATCGTTGTCTTCAGTATCAAGCGAGGCATGTAAGTAACAATCTTTGGATTCTATTCCATGCCATCTCACCGAACCATGACCCACTACGTACCGAAGAGTGACTTTCTGACTGGATCGCACACTAATGCCCGATTTACCAGCATCGCGCGTCTCCAGCCTCTCTACCAGCATATTATGTGCGTATTTGACTTGTATATTGTTCATCGCTGTCTCTTGCGGCCCAGAGCCCTTAACCGTAAAGTCGCGCAAAATGACATTTTTAACAGGCCGCCCCTGTTCCCCACGCACTCGTAAGAGCGTACTTGCCTTGCTTTTCCAATTCGGCTCACGATAAAGCACGGTTCGACCAACGCCTGCACCGGCGAGTGTGATGTTGCTACCGAACTCAACATCATCAGTTAGAGGCGCACGACAGGCATCTAACTCTATCAACCCACCAGCTAATCCAAAAGATTGAATCGCTGCATTAATATTCGACGAACTGATGTTCTCGCACTCTATGAATGTATAGGCACTGGGTTTTTGCACGGGTGTATAGCCAAATTGCTTATCCAGCCATTGACACTGCTCAGTTAACGTATTCAGAAAATACCCGTCACTACACACATTGGAAAGAACGGGTATCTCATTAGCGGAGGACGAAGTAGCCAGTGGCTTGAGAGACAGATTGTCAAAATACACAGTCCCACACTGCGCATCGACACATTGCCCCACCTCGCTGAATGCTGCTAAACCAATAGTTAATCGGCTTTCATCCGATGGTACGGTAAACGCAAGATTCAGCTGAGTCCATGCAGAATAACCACTTGGCCCATAAACTAAGTTTGTTGCATCTTCAGACTGCATAATCGCTTTTTCAGCCGATTCAGTACCTGCGAATAATATGGATTTGCCATTGAGGTTATCCGCCCTGACCCATACTGACAGATGGTATTGTGCGCCAGCCTTTGCAGCGTTAAGACTGATGGATTGAGTTGCGGCTGCATACGCAGGCAAGTTCATATCAGGTTTAGCGCCAAGCTGTATGCTGAGCTTCTGATTAGCAAACTCGCCACCAGACAAATCAACAACCGAGTTGGATGCACTCGACTGATGCGCACGAAAACCCTGCGCGCATGTCAGTCCCCAATCGCCAGCACAATCTCCTTCGACCTCGAAATCAGCGTTTTCAAGAACGATTGCGCTCTGCAATTGCCCTAAAGCATGGCCACACACAAACAGCAAGAACAAAACAAGCGCTCTGTTTGTTAAATGAGGTATTAAATTAGCCAATGTTATCAATGAGCTTAGTGAGCCTTCTTTAAGAAAAAAACACAAACGCTAGCTCATGTAAAACGCTAAACCATATCCTGAAACACACCCTAAAACACATCCCAAAATACATATAAGTTCAGCGAGTTGCTGCTCTGAAACGACTCGAATTCGTTTCGACTCAGGCAACAAAAGCTGCGTAAAACCAGTGTAATCCACGTAGATCCAGACTGCTAATTCACATTGACCGATTGTTGTTAAACCGATCACACTTATTCTTCAACTACTCTACATATTGTGTGGCGTCCGTTGTTTATGAGAATTATCACCGTCTTCGTACGTTAGCTTCTGCCACACGCAGCTCGGTTTTACACACTGACTTATCAATCTAGCAAATTATCGATTTGCTTAGTCGTTTTGTTCTGAGGTTCGGTATATAGTCAAAGTTTAAGTGATTATTCGTTTGGGCAACCGGTGTAATGCAGCCAGATCAGGAACAATCAATACACGAAGAGCTGGAGTCAATTACCCATTTTGCTCAAAAATCCCTTTGCGTGGCAAATACCCTAGGTGTAGCTAATGAACTTGCACCTGACGATGCTGGCTCAACGTCAAAATCTTTTCCTCATGCAGCATGGGAGGCGTGTGCCAATGCTGGAATTCAAGGATGGACCACACCCACTACTTATGGAGGCCAAGGCTACAGCACCTCTGACACGTGTAAAAGGCTAGCGGCTTTAGGATTAGGCTGCGATGACAATGGCCTGTTGTTTGCGCTCGGCACGCAAATGTGGGGAATTCAAAAGGCCATACTTCGGTTCGGGTCCGATAGTCAAAAGGAAAAATATGTTCGTGGCTTGAGCTCCGGCGAAATGATCGGGGGTCATGCGATCAATGAGCCAGACAGTGGCTCAGACGCGCTTAATCTTTCTTGTACGGCAAAACAAACCAGCAATGGCTATGTGTTAAATGGTTTGAAAACCTACATAACGCTTGCACCAGTAGCACGTTTTTCTCTTGTATACGCCAGCACGAATAAAGAGCATGGTCGCTGGGGTATCTCTGCTTTTCTGGTGGACGCGACAACAACTGGGTATAACGCTAAACCCGCTGACGCGATGATGGGACTAAACTCTGCACCCGTTGGAAGTATCGTCTTGGATAATTGCGAAGTGCCAAAAACAGCCCTGTTAGGAAAAGAAGGATTGGGTGCAAGCATATTCAACTATCTACAACTGTGGGAGCGTAGCCTTTTGCTCGCACCTCAGCTAGGCACCATGAAGCGGCAGCTGAATAATTGCATTCATTTTGCAAAAACGCATGTACGCAACGGCGTACCAATATCCAGCCATCAATCCATCAGTCATAAAATAGCCAATATGGCGATTAAATTGAACACCTGTCAGGCGCTTCAGGATAATGCTGTAAACATTCTGGATGCAGACGAACAAAGCGGCTATCACGCATCAATGCTTAAAATTCAAATTAATGAAGCCTTCGAACAAAACAGCAGAGATGCTATAGCCATTTTCGGTGCTCTGGGTTACTCAGCGAACGAAGAGCATGAGCGTAACTTACGTGATGCTATTGGCAGTAGCATTTATGGCGGCACCAACGACATGCAACGCGTTCTTATAGCCTCGCATCTTGGCCTTTAATATGAAGAAAACTATTCAACCAGGAGATCAGACTATGATGGGATTTCTGATTCAATCTCCTTTGGAATACTATGCTCAAACAACGCCGGAACACCCGGCCTTGTCGTTCAAGGGCGATACATTAAGCTATTCAAAGCTCAACATGGCAGCCAACCAGTTAGCGAACGCTCTATTGGAAAATGGTGCGAAGGCAAAAGCCAATATTGGCATTCTCCACCACAAAAATCTGGATCTCGGTGTTGCCATATACGGGATATTAAAAGCTGGCTGCGTATTCGTACCTTTAGATCCATTAATGCCAGCAGAGCGGTTAAATTTCATACTAAGAGACTGCGAAGTCGAACATGTCATTGCTTCCGACGTTCAACTGTCGCTGCTAAAACAACTGGACAGCAAGTTGAACATTCATGTTTATGGGGTAGATGCTGAGCTGCCGTGCCCTCAAGCCACATGGGAAAGCATCCGCTCTGGCTCGACCGAACAACCAGAGCTCGATCTCATCGATGACGACCTTGGCTATATCATGTACACATCCGGCTCAACCGGTCAACCCAAAGGCATGATGCATACGCATGTCGGCAGCATCACATACGCAAGGTGGGGTGCAAGACATGTCAAGATGAGCGCTGCTGATCGTGTCGCAAGCCATGCACCGTTACATTTCGACCTCAGTATTTTCGATTTTTTCTCCACTGCACAATCGGGCGGTACCGTTGTGTTGGTGCCGGAGCCCGTTACCCGTTTTCCCGCTAGCTGGACTCAATACATTGAGGATGAAAAAATCAGTGTGGTGTTCACGGTTCCCTATACGCTTATCAGCATGTTTGAAGGCGGTGCGATGGAAAAACGCAACCTTAGCTCGCTTAGATGGATACTTTATGGTGGGGAACCTTATCCGCCTAAGCTATTGCACGCATTAATGTGCGCGCTTCCCGACACCCGGTTTAGCAACGTTTACGGGCCGGCCGAAGCCCCCTCATGTACCGTATACGATTTACCCGGCCCACCAGAATCTGAAGAGCCCATTCCTATTGGCACGGTATCGACCAACTCCGAAGATATAATCATTGATAGCAACGGTAAAGATTGTCCTGACGGCGAGCCTGGCGAACTCTGCATTCGAAGTACCACACTTACAAGAGGTTATTGGAAGCGCGAAGACTTGAATGAGCGCGCTTTTCTGGCGAGAGCGCGAGCCGGGGTATTTCCCAAAATGTATTTTAAAACCGGCGATCGTGTGGTTCGTAACGAACACGGATTGTTAGTGTTTCTAGGCCGGGTGGATAGAATGATTAAAACACGAGGGCATCGCGTTGAGCTTGATGAAGTTGAAGCAGCCCTTGCACAGCACGAATCTGTACTGGAAGCAGCTGCGTTTACGATAGATGATGGTAAAAACAGCAAAGAAATCCGAGCAGCAGTACTTTTAAAGCAAGGTGCAGTAGTCGACGACAACGAAATAGTACGATTCGCCAGAACGAAACTACCGCCCTACGCCGTACCAGCACATATTTTACTGTCGGATGCTCTTCCCAGAACCAGTACCGGAAAAATCGATAGAAACAAATTAAGCGACAGCTAAAGCTTCGTTATAACAGAGTAATTCAACATGAACCAACCAGAAGAACAAATCGACACCATTCGCTGTTTTATTGTGGATGAAATAATCAAAGACCCATCGGTGGAAATAACACCAGATAGCGATCTGCTCATTGGTGGCTATTTAGACTCAGTGAGCGTAGTCAGGCTTGTGGCTCATTTAGAAGACCAGTACTCTGTAAAAATTCCCCCGGAAGATATCCTGATAGAAAACTTCGGCAGCATACAAAGCATCAGCGACTATCTCAGTACTCGCGTATAACACTAATCGACGCTGCCAAAGCTAACCCTGTGCATGACCATTTGTTCACCGCTTGCACATACTCATTAGCACATCTTTATACTGACGAGCCCTGGATTCCCACGAGAATTTTTCCGGATGGTAGTCGCCTTCACTTGATTCAAGCCATTCGTTTGCACGTTTGATTCTTGCATCCAAAGAATTAAGAACAGAACTAATAGCAGTAGCCGAACTCTCACACAGAATCACATGCTGATATGCCTCGCACAAACGCTTAACCGGCGATTCATGATTGGTGTAGATAAACAGAACCGGCATTCGAAGAGCCAACAACTCATATATTTTTCCCGAGGTTTGCATACCTTCACTATTGTCGATGTATAGCACACAGTTTGCATCCGGATACCTATCCAGCACCTCAGCGTGTGGCACTTCTCCTTTAAATGCAATATGCTCATTTCCATCGACAAAGCACTGATCAATACTGCCATACACGGTTAACGCTATGGAATCCTGATAGGCCTTTAAGGCGTTAAACAGCAAACTCGGGTTACGAATAGATTGTATAAATATCCCGGCATACACCATTTTGATAAGGCCGCTGGAATTATTGGGTTGGCTGCTTGCTAAGGGAGGATTCGCTTGCGCACCTTGCGGAATACACGATACCAACTCCTTGGCTATATGGTATTCCTGACCATAGTGCGCCGCAGTAGCTTCATTGGTAACAATGATATGATCGCTGTGTTCCAGCACAGTACGCTCATAGCGCATAAGGCGCTTCTTGCTATGCCGCATAGACTGGATTATGTTGTGCGCCAACGGGTCTCCAATATCGCAGACTAATGGTACTTTCTTGGTATTCGCAACGCCTTGCTTAAAGTCTGCCGCTACCATACCAACAGAGAAAGGCATCATTACAGCTACAACG
>CAKZUP010000040.1 GCA_937922945.1 uncultured Granulosicoccaceae bacterium | reverse complement strand
CCCTGCTGAGCGATTCGCCGTTCCCGCAACGCGATATAGATTCCACTGCCTGCAATTACGCAGGCTGCCAGTAGTGTTCGGGTGCTGGGAATATCTGAAAACACAAGGTATCCAATGATGGTTGCAGAGAGTAGGTAGCTGTATTCAAACGGCGCTAGAATGCTAACGTCGGCTTGCCGGTAAGCGGCGGTAATAAAAACGATGCCTACCGCGAACATCATGCTGGAGAGCGCTATCCACATCCACGATGCCATGTTCGGGTTATTCCAGGGTTGTGCCACTATCGACCATATACCGGTATCCTCAGGCGATGCTTGCCACCAATGCACGGCGATAGTCATGAGTACACAACACAGCGCGTAACTAACCGCTGTGTAAAAAGTGATGGTTAACGTGTGCTCCCCGGTGTTGATTTTTCGCGTGATAATTGGAATAAGCGAATAAAACAGCGCGCTGGCCAATGGCAAGGCCACAATCGGTCGAAACACATC
This sequence comes from uncultured Granulosicoccaceae bacterium, assembly GCA_937922945.1. Lineage (GTDB taxonomy): Bacteria > Pseudomonadota > Gammaproteobacteria > Granulosicoccales > Granulosicoccaceae > Granulosicoccus. Next base: position 18,493 of record CAKZUP010000040.1, on the reverse strand, counting down.
AGAACCCGGATTCAGCATGACAACAACAGCCAGAAAGCCGACGATAACGGCAAGCCAGCGCCGTAAACCCACTTGCTCACCCAACAGCGGCACGGATAACGCCGTGACGAATAACGGCGCCGTCATATAAACCGTGGCGGCATCTCCCAGCGGGATATAACTCAAGGCGAAATAGTAGTTAGTAAATGCACTGAACGCCAGAAAACCTCTGAGTAGCATGAGTCCCGGTTGCTGCGTTTTGATAAAACTGAAACCGTGTTTGTAAGCTGCGATACTGCCGATAATGCAAACAACAGCCAGTATTCGCCAGGTAAGAATTTGGACGACTTCAAGCTGCTGGGTAAGGTGTTTTACAATCGCATCTTGCGCTGCGAAAATTAATAGGGCGATAACCAGATACGCAATGCCACGGGATGTCATAGGTTTTAATCACAACGATATTGCGCTATCAGTTGATCAAAAGACGTTGATCAAAAGATGTCTATCAATGGGTGTCGATCAATAGATACAGATTGACAATAAGGACCGGCAAAAAGACCATTTACTGCATGGCCGCAAGTGCACTGGCAATGCCGGTTGCTGCAGCCACACCGTCAATGACCGGTACGTTGTGCTGCTGTGACAACCTCTGCGCAAGGTCAGCCATGCCGGCACAGCCTAACACTATTGCATCGCACTGATCTTCTTTAATGGCAAGCGCAATTTCGTCGGAAATACGTTGTTCGGCGTCGCTACCGGGACGTTCCAGTTCCAGTACCGGGACTTCGCTGGCGCGAACCCGCTTACAAAATGCCGACACACCGAAGCGTTGTATGTTTTCTTCAATCACTGGCACCGACACCGACAGCGTGGTAACCACGGAAAAACTGTGGCCAAGCAACATACTGGCATGAAAGGCGGCTTCGCCGATACCGGTAACAGGCTTTGAGGTGAGTGCACGTGCTTCATCTATACCGGTGTCGTCGAAGCACGCAATAATGAACGCATCGCAACCGGCCGCATCGGCTTGCTGAATTTCTGCTAACAAACCAGGCACAGCGGCGTCACCATCTTCGGGCCCTTGAATGGAGGCTGGCCCAGCAGTATTGGTTATTGCCATGATGTTGACATTGGCGGCTGCGACAGATTGTGCTGCAAGACGAACTTTGTCCGTCATTGACTGGGTACTGTTAGGGTTAATGATGGCTAGCTTCACGATTGTTCTTTTTGTTGTTATTTTTTTGCAGCGTTATGCAGGTTCGGGTTCGCGCAATTTTCTGTTTTCAATTAACCGTTGATCTACCGTTCGAACGATGTCATCGATAACTGGATGCTGCATATTAAATTCGCGCGCAATGGTTTGCACCAGTCGATCGACCCGTTCTATATTCGGCGCTCCTGCGTCTATGGCTCTTGCAGCTGAAGATGGTTTTGCGAGGTTCTCGGCTGCGCTTGCATACTTTTCAAACGGTACCGCATCGTTCGCAGTGCCACCGAGTTTTTCCACAAGGGCATCGACAAATGCATACACTTCCGCCGATGCGTTCTTGTCTGAATGCACCGCTTCGCGAATGGGTCTGATGTTATCTTTACCGATGCATCGGTAATTGCCGGTGAGAAGCATAGACCATTTGGCCATGGGCACGAACAGGCTGTTGTGAGCTTTGAGTTTTACCGGAACATTGTGCCCGTCCAGGGTTAGTTCGGCAATATCGCTGGCCAGCTGCTCAAGCACGCTCTGATGAGCGGAGTGATGAAATGGCGCTGCCTTGAAATTAGTCGGCAAGCCCACGTGTAATACATTGAGTTTTTCTTCTGGTGGTCTGAACGCTTGAGGGTCTGGACTGCACAGTGATACGTTAGCCGGATCGAAAACATCCCATACAGATGCGTCACGGTAGCAAGGTGTCAGGTCAATGTCTTTTAGCGCATCTATTCGCTTTAAAAATGCTAGCGGCGGCATGTTCATAATTGACAGGCAGGGCAAACCGGATTCGCCCAATTGTTTCAATAAAGCTTTCACTTCCGGTGCGGCGTATTGAGGCTCCTGCATGGCGAATGCAACCAGACTATAGCGCTTGAGATTAACCTGCCCTGGTGGAACAGCATCTAACGAACCCGGCAGATCGCTGGATTTTAAAGAGCGATGATCGTCTTCGTTGCGCAGTTTGATTCTAACAACGCTACCCTCTTTATTGAATAATTCAGCTTCTTCGGGAAGACACACCAGAGTGACATTATGGCCTGCCATCAGGAGTTTGGTTGAGAGAAGTGAGCCGTACGATGCACCAAGAATGAGTATGTCCATGAACCTACCTTTTTAGTCAGTTGAAGTCGCCTTCAGCTGTAACAAACAGATGTTTTAGTCCCTCATCCTAACCTAGTTTTATGTGAATTTGACAGTGTTTATTTCACTGGCTTTGTATCGCTAGCGATTTTTATCGTCGGTGAATAACCCATTTGTGTAAGGAAGATGGTATTTGAATCTCCAAGGTATGAATTGAGCCCTTGGTTCGACGTGGCTGTTAATCCTTGCCGATAGCACGTCGCTTGTTTGATAACCAGTACAACAATGCGAAAAGACCGATAACAATAAATGAAAATGCCGTGGTGAAGGTACCCAGCGCAAACAGAACAGGCGTGGTGACACTGGTTGTCATGCCAAAAATTTCAAGCGGTAAGGTATTGTAGCTGCCAGCGGTTAACAAAGTTCTGGCAAATTCGTCGTACGAGAGCGTGAAACCGAACAGTGCTACACCGATTAAGCTTGGCCCGATAATCGGTAGAACCACATGCCGAATGGTTTGCCACGGCGAAGCACCGAGATCGCGTGCAGCTTCTTCATAAGCGCTATCGAAGCGATTGAATACGGCAAACATGATTAGTAACCCGAAAGGCAGCGTCCACGTGAGTTGCGACCCGAAGCCCGATGTAGACCAATGCACATCCAGATCGAGTTGGTTAAACAGGATGCCCACGCCGAGTGATATAAGAATAGAAGGGACAATTAAGCTGCCAATAACCAGATAGAAAACGAAGCCTGAACCACGAAAGTGTTTCCTGAAGGCAAGCCCGCCCATAACCGAGACAACCACGGTTGTCACCATAACCATCAGCCCCAGCGCGAATGATCGCCTGAACGAACCCCAGATATCGCCGACGGCTTGTTGCTTAAACAGTTCGCCGAACCAATGCGTCGACACGCCATTCATTGGAAAAGTGAGCCCACCCTGTGGCCCTTGAAAAGATAGAATGGCAATAGTGATCGTTGGCCCGTACAAGAACAAAACAAACAGCGCAAAGAAAAACGCTAACAGATAGAAACTGAGTCCACGGCGACCGTGCATGCTAAAGCTCCTTCCTGATGTCAACAAAACGCAGCATGATACCGATCATAATCAGCACTGTTAACAGTAACACCACTGCGCTGGCTGAGGCGGCAGGGTATTGTAATAAGGCTATTTCATTTGATATTACACGGCCTACTGATGCGCTCTGACCACCACTCATAAAACGTACCGTTATAAAGTCGCCCATAACCAATGTAACCACGAATATAGAACCGATCATGATGCCGGGTTTGGTTAGTGGAATAATGACGTTGGTGAGTACTTGTCTGCTGGATGCACCTGCATCAACAGCGGCTTCTATCAGTGATCTGTCGAGCCGCATCATGGAGTTAAAAATCGGCACAATCATGAATAGGGTAAATAGGTGCACGAAGGCCAGGATAACCGCGAAATCGGAAAACAATAACCACTCAAGTGGTTCATCAATTAAGCCCATGTCTTGCAGTGCATTGTTGGCAATACCGTTTCTGCCCAAAAACGGTATCCAGGAAATCATTCGGATAATGTTGGATGTCCAGAATGGCACTGTGCAAAGCAGGAATAATCCAATTTGCATGGGCAAAGTGCGGACGTGAAACGCAAGAAAATAAGCGACCGTAAAGCCGATAACCAAGCACAAAAACCAAGTGATGCCCGTAAACATGAAGGTTTTAATGTATACCGACAACGTCACTGGTGAGGTGAGCAAAAACTCATAGTTTTCGAATATAAAAGCAGGGAAGTAGCTGTATTCGGTTGACGCCCAAAAGCTGACGGCCACAATGGCGATAATGGGCAGCAACAGAAAGCAGCCCAGAATCAGCACCAGTGGAGAGGCCATTAACCAGCCAACCAGTGTGTTCTTTGCTGAACTGGGTTTTGCTGAGCTGGGTTTTGCCGAACTGCTTTTTACTGTGGTGCTAGACATTTGGACATTGAATCAGAGTGGTTCGGAACTATGGCAAGAAGGTATCGCACTGTTGCAGCTGAGTAAAGCCTTTAGAACGAGGAGCGTGCGCATCCTTGCGGCACAACCCCGGTTGTAGTGGATAGCAGCGCTATTACGCAGCGATGAACTCGTTCCACTTTCGAACCATATATTGGTTCTCATCCATAACCGCATTCCAACAAGCTACGCGTCCCATCCGCTCTTCGAATGAACCACCGTCGCGCACTGCACCGGCTTTTTCAAGTACGACACCTTGTGGGTTAACAATCTCGCCCTGAGATTCTTTGCCTTCAAACCAGTATCCCCATTCGTCTTCAGACATAAAATCTTTAGACGTTGACGGAACGGCAGAATAGTAGCCTTGGCGCATCAAGTATCCACCAACCCAACCAGATAGATACCAGTTGATGTATTCGTACGCTGCATCTAATTCGAGGCCAGATAAGTTCTTGGACAGACCCAATCCACCACCCCAGGAGCGATAGCCTTCCTTCAACGGCTGATACACACAAGGGATGCCTTTGGAACGAACGGCTGTAATCGCTGGTGACCACATGGACTGGATGACAACTTCACCAGAAGACATCAGGTTAACGCTTTCATCGAATGACTTCCAGAACGCACGGAATTGGCCATTTTTCTTGGCTTCGGTAAAGATAGCCATTGTCTTGTCAATTTCTTCGCGAGTCATGTTGCCTTTATCGCCGTATGAAATTTCTCCCATGGCTTCGCAAACCATGGCGGCATCCATAATGCCGATAGACGAAATATCAAGAATAGAGGCTTTACCTTTAAATTCAGGGTTTAGAAGTTCGGCCCAGGTGCTGATTTCGCGTCCGATTAAGTCGGGTCGTATACCCAGGGTATCGGCGTTGTAAATCGTTGGGATGAGTGTCATCCAACCTGATTCTTCATCGACGAATTCTTTTCCTTCCGGTCCATCGACAAAACCGACAGAGTGGGGCGCTGTGCCTTGAGCAATGACGCTATCCGGGTTCAGTTTACCGTTACGAAAAATTCCAACGATGTTATCGTAGTTATCAATTTTGGACGTATCCATCGCCTGCAGATTTCCAGCAGGCCACACCTTCTTACAAATCCAATATTCAATATCAGCAATATCAAATGATTTTGGTTGTGTTGCTGCTCGCTGTGTTACTGAATCTGAATCCAGTGCTGTCATTTCCAGCGTGAAGCCCAAGTCTTCTTTCACTTTATTCGCAACATCATTTAAATTTGAAACACCCGTTCCGAATTGTCTTAGGGTCACGTTTTTGATGTTTTGCGCCCAGATAAGTGGTGCGCCAGTAATCGTGCCAGCGGCAACCGTTGCAGCGGCGCCTTTCATTAACGTTCGGCGTTGCGTACCTTTCGAGTTCAGGTATTTACTGCCTGCTTTGTTACTTGTCTTGCTCTTCATGCTTTTCTCCGTTGCTTCATTTTTATAGTCGTTACGTTATTACGTACGGTATGGATACTTCGAGTAATGCATTTAATGCTTTGCCTTTTCAAACTAATTCAGATTTAAATTAACTCAGATTTAAACCAGCTTATGCTGCGCGCTTTGTGCCCATTCAACACCAACGCTATCGCCAATCGCCAATGGTTGTTGTTGAAATACATCGTCTTTCAGGGTGGCGGTAATATCAGCACAGCCTTCGCGCTGCACGGTAACTTCTACGGTGCTGCCCAAAAACTCCACAAAGCTGACCGTGGCGGGCCAATCATGAGCGTTCTTGTCGAGTCGAATATGGTCGGAACGAACGGCGAAACGCTCACCGGACAATTCGATAACATTGTGCCCGCCCATGAATCGGGCCACAAATTCTGTTCGTGGCTGGTTGTATATCTCAGTTGGTGTACCAGCCTGTTCAATTTTTGCATCGTTCATGAGCACCACTGTGTCTGCCAGTGCCAATGCTTCATCCTGGCTGTGTGTGACATGGACAAACGTGATACCTAATTCGTCGTGTAGTCGTGATAATTCACTTCGCATGCGAACCCTTAAAAACGGGTCGAGTGCCGATAAAGGCTCGTCGAGTAGTAAGACAGATGGCTCGGTAATGAGTGCGCGAGCCAGTGCCACGCGTTGTTGTTGTCCACCGGAGAGCTGGTCTGGCAAGCGATCGCCAAAGCTGCCCATATCAACCATATCCAGCAGCTCATCGGCCCTTTTGTGCCGTGCAGGTTTGTCTGTTCCACGCATTTTTAAACTGAATGCAACGTTGTCGCGAACATTAAGGTGAGGGAACAATGCATAGTTCTGGAACATCATTGCGGTACCGCGTTTTGCTGGCGGTAACTTGGTGACGCTATTGTTATTGATTTTAATATCGCCCGTGGTCGTTGTCTCATGGCCGGCTATCATGCGAAGCGTGGTTGTTTTGCCGCAACCGGATGGCCCAAGTAAGCAAACATAGCTGCCGGATGCAAAGCGTTGCGTAAAACCGTTAACCGCAATAATATCTTTGCCATAGTGTTTAGATACATCGTGTAATTCAAGCGTGCTTTCTACTGTCATTTTCTTTTAATTTGCAGTGTTATGGTGCGCGTTGAACTTTGTTGCACCAAAGGAGTACGGTTTTTACCGAAATTCGCGTAGTTTTAGCACTCATATATTAGTATTGTCAAAAGCCGTGCCATGACAGGAACACACCAACAATGCATGCCAGCACAGTGTAAATTATGAACATAAAAACATCCAATATTGCGCTCTCAGGCGTAAAGCAATTACTCGAATGGGCTAAATCTGAGGGTTGGAATCCGGGCGTTGATGATGCTGCGGCTTTCTATGCTGCCGATAAGCATGGTTTCCTACTCACAACCGTTGATGATAAACCTGCGGCTGGTATATCGGTGGTAAAGCACAACGACAACAACAGCTTCCTCGGGCTCTACCTATGCAAGCCGGAATATCGTGGCAACAATGTGGGATTGGCTACATGGAACGCTGGAATGCAATTACTTAGCAACACGTGCGTTGGTCTCGATGGTGTAGTTGAGCAACAATCGAATTATCAGAAGTCAGGCTTTGAATTCTCGCATCGTAATATCCGGTATGCAGGCGACGTAGGTAGCGTTGACAGACAAAGTAACGCTATACAAGATAGCTCGTTGGCTTCAACAATCAGGCTGGTAAACGATCAGGATTTACAGGCGTTAATCCAATTAGATTCACTGGCGAGTGGGTACGCCAGGCCCGCCTACATGACAAGTTGGCTGACCAACACAACTTCCAGGGTATCGATGGTGCACAGCGATCAATCCACACCCGATGCATTTGCAACCATAAGACGGTGTGAGCGGGGGCATAAGATAGGGCCGGTAGTAGCTGGTAGCAGTGATATTGCCTTGCAGCTGATTACTGCGTTAATCGATCACGTGAATGCAACCGACATTATCATTGATGTTCCCGAGCCCAATACAGCTGCTTCGGATATAGCGCATGCGCTTAAGCTTTCGCCCGTATTTGAAACAGCGCGAATGTACAACTCGGACGCACCGCCTGCAAGAATCGATTTGCAGTTCGGCTTGACCAGTTTCGAATTGGGTTAGCGAGGATACGTGCTGTTAACCTGCAGGCGTTGTGTGCTTACCCGCAGGTTAACAATAGAGGCTGCCCGCGATATAAGGCGGGCAGACTGACTTCAAGCCGAACTTAAGTTAAGCGCGCGCCAGACTCAGTGTTAAAGAAGTGTGCAAGTTCGGGCTTGATCCCAAAATGGATGGTTGAGCCTTTAGGTTGCTCGGGAGGCAACTCTGTTTTTGCTATGAATTCAACGTTGGTTGGGGTGCGCAGATGCACCAGCGCATATTCACCCAGATTTTCTACCAGCTCAAGCGTGCCTTCAACCACTGAGTTACTGGCGTCGGTAATGTCCAGGTGCTCAGGCCGTAATCCCACTTGCATATCAGCTGCAACTTCTCGACCCAACAGTGAATTGCCATTGGTGGAAAGGTCACCGGTACTGAAGAAGTTCATTTTCGGGCTACCGATAAATTGTGCAACAAATGCATTGTTTGGTCGGTGATAAAGGTCTATTGGTGAACCCACTTGTTCTATTCGACCATCTCTTAGTACCACGATTTTATCGGCCAATGTCATGGCTTCGACTTGATCGTGTGTCACGTAGATCATGGTGGTTTTAAGTCGCTCATGCAGACGTGCGATCTCTAAACGAGTCTGTACGCGTAATGCGGCATCCAGGTTAGACAGTGGCTCGTCGAACAGGAATACTTCAGGGTCACGAACGATGGCCCGACCAATCGCAACACGTTGGCGTTGTCCACCGGAGAGGTTTCGTGGGCTTCGCTCAAGATAGTCAGTGATTTGCAGAATTTCAGCAGCATCTGTTACACGCCTGTCTATCTCGGCTGGATCGGTTTTAGCCTGCTTTAAACCAAAAGCCATGTTCTTGTAAACCGTCATGTGCGGATACAAAGCATACGTTTGAAACACCATCGCCACGCCGCGCTTAGACGCGGCTACATCGTTGACTTCTCTATCGCCAATGGCCACTGTGCCATCAGAAATTTCTTCCAGCCCGGCAATCATGCGCAATAGGGTCGATTTACCGCAACCTGATGGCCCAACAAATACCACAAATTCGCCATCGACAATATCGAGGTCGACGCCGTGCATAACCTGAACGTCACCATAACTTTTGCGTACGTTTCTAAGCGTTAGACTGGCCATTTTGTCTCCATTTCTATAATTTCACGCTGTAATGCAGTCGCGAAATCAGGATAGATTGTGGGTAACTCACCCCAAAGTTGTCGGTTCGTGATGAAGCCTTCGGTGCCCAATAGCGCCTTAAGCTCATCCCAGCTGGGTTCGATATAGTCGAAGTCAATGTTGCCTGCATCTACGTGAAGCGCAAACACGTACCAGCTGGCGATACTGCGTAGTGCGTAGGTAGGCATGATTCCCTGTTGTAAACAACCTTCAAGAGTCGGGCGAATGAAGATAGGGAATTTCGCCATACCATCTGCGCAAATGCGAGCAACCGTGTCACCGATAGCGACATTGCCAAAGCGTTGCGCGATGGCTTGCAGATAATCGCTTTTTGAAAACGGCAGTTCAAGCGTTAACGCAGGTAAGACTTCTTTTGTTTCGAAATTGTTGAAGTGTTCTAACAAATGCGGAACGCGCATCGCTGCATCGAACGTGTCGATACCTTCGAGGGCCGCAAGGTATGCAAGCGCCGTGTGTCCACCATTTAACACTCTTATTTTGGTTTCTTCATACGGGTTAACATCCGGCGTAACGGTGACGCCGACTTTGGCAAGATCAGGCATAGCTGCCGCCGCTTCAGATTGCAGTACCCATTGAGTAAAATCTTCCGCCATTATTGGTGAATTCACTGGGCTACCAACGAGCGCCGTTAATTCATCGTTAAGTTCAGCAGGGCTCCTTGGTGTTATCCGATCTACCATTGAGCAAGGGAATGCAGCGTTACGCTCAACCCAAGTGGCAAGCTCTGGTTCGCCACAGGCGTTAAGGTAAGCCAACAGGTTGCCGCGCAGCATTTTACCGTTCTGGCGAATGTTGTCGCAGCACGCAATGGTTATCGGTGCACCAGTGCTGCTAACGCGTTTTGCTAAAGCATCACGTAGATACGCATAAACCGTTGCTCTTGATTCGCCAGACACTTCGGCTTTGATTGCTGGGTCTGAGAGGTTAAGTGCACCTTCCGGGTCGGTGTAGTAACCACTTTCGGTAACGGTTATTGTAACCATATGAACCGATGGCAAAGAAAGCAGGGCTTCGCTTTGCTCACTCTCTACACTCCAATCGGCAAATTTTACATGGCTACGCACGCGTCTCAGTTCGACATCGGCGTTCGCGGAGAATGTTTTTAGAAAATAGCCGTCATGCCGGTTTATATCGTCCGCAGCGGCTTGAAAGTGTTCTGCCTCGGAGCCACGCAGGTTTACGGCAGCAATTCCCCAGTTAACATCACCAGTGGCTTGCATATAGTCGTCAATGTACACGGCTTGATGAGCGCGATGAAAAGCGCCATATCCAAGGTGTACAACACCCACCTGGCACGCAGACCTGTCGTATGTAGTGGCTGCTATTGCCTTATCCTCTGAATGTAAATCAGTCATGATGATAGCTCGCGCTTTGGGCCGAGATCTTTACGCGCGGTTTCACGATACTCAGACGGTGTCATTCCTCTTACCTTCAGGAAATGGCGGTTAAAATTGGCCAGGTTTTTATAACCGGCTTCTTGTGCGATTGATGTAATTTGTTCATCGGATGCATAGAGCATCGCGCACGCCTGTCCAATTCGTATTCGATTTAGAAAATCGACGAAGCTGTGGCCAGTAACGGTTTGAAAATTTCTACTGAACGTTATCTCTGTCATATTCGCCATCTCAGCGGCGCGGGCAACGGTGAAGCTTTCGTAAAAGTTCTTGGTGATATGGTCAACTACCTGAGCGATGCGCGCATGTTTGCTGCCACCTTCAGGTTGTATGAGCTTGGTGATAGACAAGGTTTTCTTTTCGGCGTGCTCGTTCAATCTCACCAGAAACCGAACGAACGCAAGAATGCGCTCGGCCCCAGTATTATCGCGAATAGATTCCATATGACCACGCGCAAACGTCGGGTTGAAGCCTTCGAAGAAAATGCCTGACTCAGCCAATTGCAACAGCTGCAATACTTGTGAAAATTCGGGAAACCCTTCAGCCAGTTTCTGCACACTTTCATGGCTGAACTGGATAAGCATGTCACGAATGTCAACCGGATTAGAATAAACCTGATCGGTTATCCAGTTATGGGGCAGGTTAGGCCCTGTCATGAATAAATCACCTGCTTTGAAGTCGCCAATAAAGTCGCCTACAAATGCTTTACCGCGTGTTTCAACCACCAAATGTAATTCGTATTCCTCGTGTGCATGCCACCGGCACAAGTCAGAGGGCCATCCGTGTTCCAGATAGCGGATTGATCGAGTACTACGATCAACCTTTTCGATTTCGGGTTCAATAATCGACATAACGGCTACTTAAACAACACCACTGGTAGCAACAACACCGGGCGTGTCACTTAACGGCTCCGAAAGTCAAGCCACGAACGAGTTGCTTTTGACAGAACCAACCCAACACAACAATGGGACCGACGGCAGCGGTAGATACCGCAGATAGGCGACCGAAAAAGAGGCCCTCGGGTGCGCGGTTACCTTCAATCAGCTTTGACAGAGTTGCAGCTTCGGTGGTTGTGAGGCGTACCGTCCAATATGCCTCATTCCAACAGAAGATGAATGTCAGCAGGGCGGTGGAGGCGACTCCGCCCCAAGCCAGTGGCAGCAGTATGTCTTTGATCTCACCCCAGGTGCTGACGCCATCCATTTTTCCCGCTTCGATAATCTCTTTTGGAATTTCCTTAAAGTAGGTAAACAACATCCAAATAACGATGGGCAGGTTTATCAGACACAGCACGACAATAATAAGAAAGTGTGTGTCATAAATATCGAGAAAATTCTTGGTCAGAAATGTCATTGGATAGAGCACCGCAGCTGCGGGTAGCATCTTGGTTGACAGCATCCAAACCAGAACGTCTTTCGTGTGGCGGCTCGGATTGAACGCCATGGCGTAGGCTGCCGGAACACCAACCACCAACGCCAGTAGCGTTGCGAATGTTGATGTAATGACTGAGTTAATGGCAAATCGCCAGTAATCATAATTTTCAGTCATGTTGAGGTAGTTATCGAGCGTCGGTTTAAAGGAAAACAGAAACTCAGGTTTTACCGCGTCGGCATCCGTTTTAAAGCTGGTAAAAACCATCCAGAAAATCGGAAAGAAAAATATCAGCGCAACAACCCAGGCCACAATCGGCCAGAAGACATTGCTGAATTTTGAAGATTGATCGACTGTTGCCATGATATTTGTCCTAGTCCATCAAGTTTTTGCCGACCATGCGTAGCAAAAAGATCGCTACGATGTTCGCAAGAATAACGGCGAATACCCCGGCAGCACTCGCCGCACCGATATTGTTCGATGTAAATTCGCCAATGAGATAGGGTAAGTTTTTATTTCCGTTACCGCGGCTGACGATTTCGATTTCTGCATAAAGCGAGAGATGAAATATCGACTGAATCATTACAACGATAGCAATGGGGCGTGCCAGATGCGGCACAGTCAAATTGATAAAACGTGACCAGGAACCCGCACCATCCAGGATAGCCGCCTCTTTTTGCTGTTCATCTTCCGACTGCAATGAGGTCATAAAAATCAACACAGCAAATGGTGTCCATTGCCATGTCACCATCATGATGACGGCGTAAGCCGATGTTTGTGTCGCTCTGAAGGATATCGGTTCGAGTTCGGGCCACAAGGAGAAAAATGCGCCGAGCACAGGGAAATCCCTCAAGCCTGCGATCATGGAATTTATCCCTTCAACCGCCAGCCCGTTCAGGCCAAGTACGGGGTCGAGAATCATGTTTATCCAAAGCACCGCATTAACCGCTGGCATAACAAAAAACGGTGAAATAAGCAGGACACGCACAATACCGCGACCCGGAAAGGAGCGGTTTACCAACATGGCGAACGCCAAGCCGAGGATAACGGTTAGAACCAGAATACTGACAACGATAAATAGACTGTTCTGGACCGCGAACCAGAAGTCTTTGGAATTAAAAACGTATTCATAGTTGCCGAAACCACGCCAATTACTGATGCTGGGTGTTGTCCATTCAGGACGGCGCAAGCTGTTGAGTACGTAGCGTATAAACGAAAAGTAGAGCGTCATGCCAAGCGGCACTAACATCCACAACAGCAGCAGTATAACGGCAGGTGTTTGCAACAAACGAGGTAGCGTTCTTTTGGCCATAGCGCTTGATCCCTTACAAACAGTGAGTGTGGTAAATATGCGCTAGCTGCACTCGATATTAGTGGAGGTAGCTCACGAAGTGATACAAGATCTTTGTACTTTCCAAACCGGACTCAGTATCCGGTTAGGAAAATAGGGTTCGGCGAACTTGCCGCCGAACCCGGACTTACTAATTACTGATTAAGCTTAAAAGTAACAGCTTAGTAGTAACCTGCTTCACGCATGATGGCATCAGCAGCTGACTGTGCAGCGGCAAGAGCATCATCAACTGATTTCGCACCAGAAAGAGCCGCAGCCATTTCCTGAGCAACCGCAGAACCCACTTCTGGGAATTCTGGGATAGCAGCGAATTGAACACCAACGTATGGCTTCAGATCAGTTGCTTCTGGAGCGGCTGATTCGATTGCAGCCATTTCAGCTTCAGCAAAACCTGCAACTTCTTTGAACTCAGGGTATGCGTAAGTAGATGCACGTGTGCCAGTTGGTACAGAACCCCAACCGAAGTCTGGGTGAGCAGCTACCGCTTTGATGTACTCTTTAGAAGTCGCCCACTCGATGAACTTCATAGCTTCTTCAGAGTTAGGTGAGCCAGCAGGTACTGCCATTGCCCAAGCCCAAAGCCAGTTAGCGCCTACTGGGTTACCAGCATTAGGTGACTGTGCGTAAGCAACGCCATCAACTTCCAGGAATGATGCAGCAATTGTTGCGTCAATCCACATGCCACATTTACCTTCGTTGTAAAGTGCCAGAATTTCGTTGAAAGAGTTACCTTCTGAACCTGGAGGTCCGTAGTTACCTAGAAGATCAACATAAAAGTTGATAGCGTCTTTCCATTCTTGAGATTCAAGCTGTGGCTTGCTGTCTTTATCGAACCAAGCACCGCCAAAAGAGTTTACAACAGTGGTGATGAACGCCATGTTGTCACCCCAGCCCGGCTTACCACGTAGACATACGCCGTATACACCTTCGTCTGGGTTGTGGATAGCAGCTGCAGCAGCTTTGATGTTATCCCAAGAATCGTTATCTTTGATAGTTACGCCTGCCGCATCAGTAAGATCTTTGCGGTACATAACCATTGAAGATTCACCGTAGAAAGGTGCTGCGTAAAGTTGGCCTTCGTGAGACAGACCGTTACGAATTGCAGGAAGCATATCGTCCAGGTCGTATTCTTCACCAAAGTTCAATGGTTCAATCCAACCAGCTGCACCCCAAATTGGCGCTTCTTGCATACCGATGTTGATGATGTCGTACTGACCACCGCCGGTAGCTGTATCAGAAGTTACCTGCTCACGCAGTACGCCTTCTTCAAGAGACACCCAGTTCAACGTGGTGCCTGTGTCCGCAGAATAAGCTCCTGCGACTTTTTGCATGTTAATCATGTGACCGTTATTAACGATCGCGATTGTTAACTCTGCCGCTGACGCTGCAGACGCGGTTGCGACTGCCATCGTTAGAGTTAGAGCGGTATTACGTACTAATTTCATGTATTCCTCCGGAGGATCAATGATTCAATATTCATTGCCCGAGCCATTCTAGGGATATCAAAGGACCAAGCAAATACGATACTAGCAATTTCGCATACAAATTAATCATTCAGGTTTCGGTATATGATCACAGAATGGGTAATATCGATGTATTGTTGTCAATAATGCGTATTAGGTGCGGTAATTACCCCAAGGGGCGCTGAGAATCGGCGGCTCGATGGGATCAGTAACTTAGGTACTTTGATGAACGCGCGAACGCGGGAGATCGGAAACAACCCAATCGCACCGCGCTAACCGGCCCATAGTAAATGATGCGCAGGGCACAGTCCAGTTATGTCGGTTACTTATCATTCGAGCGGTCGCCCAATGTTGTGTGATGGATTTTTGGCGGTGCATGGTTGGTAACAGCCTGGCGAGTAACAAGCCACACGCCCGATATGGCGACCAGCATTCCAATCCATGCCATGGGCATCATAGGCTCACCCAGTACGAGCAATGCAATAATAGCCGACCCTGGTGGGACAAGAAAAAACAGCGATGAAACTCGCGTTACCTCTCCTTGGCGAATCATCATCAGCAATAGGCTGATAGCCAAAATAGAATTAAACACCACGAGATAGAACAACGAGAACAGAAACGCGGGCGTGATGTCGATCGTCATGGTTTCAGTGGCGAAAGCGAATGGAATCGTAAACAGCAACGCAACGCTGTACTGAATCAAGCTTGTTACAACGATGTGATGGGAGATGCCAAACCGCTTCTCCCAAACGGTACCGCAACTGATACCCAAAAGGGCGAGGAAGGCAAAGCCAAGTACCGATGGGCCAATACCGCCCAGTTCGTTGTTTGCAACAATTACTCCGATACAGCCCAAAAGTCCAAGCGCAAGACCCGCCCAACGTACAACAGAAACTTGTTCGTTGGCAAAGTAGGGCACGGCTAACGCTACCAAGATGGGTTGTAGGCTAGTGATAAGAGCGACGGTGGCGGCCGAACCACCGGAATCCATGGCAACCCATGCAGCGCCAAAGTACACCACTTGAATCAGAAAACCGACCCAGGCTATGTGCAGCCATTCCGTGAGGGAGGCGGGCAGTTTTGGACGCAAGAAAAATAGAAAAGGCAACAACAGGATAGCAACGGATGCGTACCGAATGGAGAGTAGCGTAAATGGTTCAGCGCCATTGAAGCCGACTTTTGCAACCGTAAAGCCACCACACCATAACGTTAGAAAAATCCAGGGTACTAACTTGGTGATGGTGTTGGTTGACATGCACTCCAGTGTATAGGTTGGCGCGTGAATAAACTGAGCCGCCAAGTGGTTTCTTTGGTGCCAGTTTATCCATGTTATACATGGCAAAGCGGCTTATCCGGTAAGTTGTTATTGTTTAAGTTGCTGTAGTATTAAGTCACCTTGTTTAAACTGAGTACTGATTTAATGGTGCGAACCGTGATGAGGAATGACGCATCTCCAAGTAGCCGGAACGTGAGCCCATCTGACTGTAGCGCCGTGGTGCTCGCTGCTGGCTTATCTTCCCGGATGGGCACAATAAACAAGTTAGTGCTGTCTGTTCATGGGAGGCCATTGTTGCTGCATGTTATCGATGCAATAACCCATGCTGGCATTGATAGAGTGGTTGTCGTGTTAGGGCATGAGCAGAAGTTGGTTGAGCCTTGCCTTGATAGCATCGCTGTAACTGAAACCGACTCAACAGGCATCTCGTTTGTCATTAATTCAGATTACAAAAAGGGGCAGGCTAGCTCTGTTACATGCGGTTTAAACGCGTTGAGCGACGCGCGCGGCCCCACGCTAATTTGTTTAGGTGATCAACCGTTGATAAAAGTAGAGCACCTTCGTGTACTGATTGAAGCGTATAATCGGCGTAAGCAGGAACACATCGTTATACCGCGAGTAAATGGACAACGCGGTAACCCCATCATTATCAGTGAGCAGGTACGTCAACGAGTGTTGTCGGAAACACACAACCCGGATTGTCGTCGCTATATCGACAACCACCCACAGGAACTGCTTTGGTTAGATACACCAGAAACAGCTTACATCACGGATTTGGACACGCCAGAAGATGTACAACAGTTTCTTCAAACAAAGTGTTAAGACTATGCCTAACGACAATATACAGGATGACGTAGATGGCTAAGAGATACCACGGATCGTGTTTGTGCGGCTCAATCACATTTGAGGTCGGTGGTTTCGGTGATCAAGCTGCGAACTGCCATTGCACCATGTGCAGGAAATTTCATGGGGCTGCATACGGTACTTTGGTTTCAGTGTCGGGGTTAAGGTGGCTATCCGGCAAAGAACTGCTTAAAGACTATGTAGGTGTCAATGGAACTGTTCGAAGTTTTTGTACTGATTGCGGGTCAAGCGTTGGGTTCAGACTGAAGGATTCTTCCATTGAAAATATCGAGTTAGCGATTTCTTTATTTAATGACGAGATACCTGTAAAGATTGATGCGCAGATATACACGCACTACAAAGCGAATTGGGTGGAGCTTCAGAAAGGTTTGCCGACACACGGTGATGGACGAGAATCGGATAAGCTCGCTTAACAGGGACAAATAGCCAACGATCAATCGCATTGGTTTGCTCACGGTTAGGATTCTCCTGTTCATCGGAAATACGCTACTTAACCAGTTTGTCGAGTAGGGAGGATGAATTTTCCTTAGGTTCCATTATAAATTTGTTTTGTGGTGTGCCATTCACCTGCTCTTGCCAAGATCGTTGTTCTGCAGGCCAGGTATTTTTAATCAAAGACAAAACAGCGACAATTTCTCGGTCCATTGTAGTTGGAATTGCTGGCGTAGCGATTTCTGCGTGCATGGGATGATCGCAATAGCATCCAGATTACTGACCATCATCAGAATAAAAATGCTAATCTATTGTTGCGTTCAGGCCGTATCCGATCCGCGGGAAGGGCTAAGCCCACCTGATTGAATAATGTGTTGCGAAAGTCTTTCTCTTTTCTGTCTGTGGGCGCGGGTACCGGACTTAATGAAAGGAGATTATTGTGTCTTATCGTTCTCTTCCCAAAAACGCCAGTCTTGAGAATTTGAAAAAGCAGTCGAAGTCACTGCTTAAATCAATCAAGTCTGGCGATGCTGCATCACTCTCGCGCATCAAGCCTTTTTTCTCAGACATCAGCAATCTTGGTCTTCAAGATGCACAGCTGGTAATCGCGCGTGACTATGGTTTTTCAAGTTGGCGAAAAATGGTGCTACACCTACAAAGCCCAACACCAGCAGACAAGCTATCCAGTGATCAGCTTGCCAATGAATTTCTGCAGCATGTGGTTTTAATCTACAGTGAAACAGTGCGAGCAGATCCATCGCGTTTCGAACACGCCGCTAACATGCTCGTTGAGTACCCAGAGATTTTAGACGAAAATATTTATGTTGCCTGTGCTGCCGGAGATACCGAAAAGGTTAAAGCGTGGTTGTTGACCGATAAAAACCTGATCAATCAGAAGGGTGGATATCATCACTGGGAACCACTGATGTATGCGACGTACTCGCGATTGCCCAATGCCGATACGTTCGCGGTTGCCCGAATACTGATACAGCAAGGTGCAAACCCGAACGCTCACTACATGTGGGGAGGACAGTACCGTTTCACCGCACTAACCGGCGTATTTGGTCAGGGAGAGGGAGGTCCAGTCAGATTGCCGGAGCATCCCCAGTATGAAGCGTTCGCCCGTTTTCTACTGGAAGCAGGTGCCAACCCAAATGACAGTCAAAGTGCCTACAACCGGATTTTCGAGGATGATAATACCTATTTGAAATTGTTGTTGGAATTTGGTCTGACAGAAGATGCTCGCAACAACTGGCTTTTGGAAATTGATGGTGAATTGATAGAACACCCACAATCAACCCTGCGCTTCCAACTTAACCATGCCATTTC
>CAKZUP010000039.1 GCA_937922945.1 uncultured Granulosicoccaceae bacterium | reverse complement strand
TTCATGTCCTCATAGTATTCATGTCTAAGTTGCTTTGTAGATGAGCCCCGGTGAAGTACAAGCGTACCAGTGCCGTATTGTTGTTTGCTTCCCCTCAGGTGTTCTTAGTCAATTCGAGTAAATTTCTATCCCTCATATGGGGGATGGCACAGCGCTCGAAATAGGGGAGACTCAGCGATATTTGAACTAAAGGCTTAGCAAAGGCAGCTTATGCGCACCGCTATATTAACTGCTCTACTTATTGGTTTTAAACTAGTCACCGTAAAGCAAATTTTTTTTAAGCAATGTCGATCGAAGCGGCGAAAAGTGGGTTTAGGCACGGTAGTGATAGCGTTGTCTATCAGTCCATGTCAGACCTTTGCTCAATCTGAATTTGGTGTACAGCAGGAATTTGGAAACATTGCTGAATTCGAAGCGGCAGCAGAGCTTTTCAAACAGCGTGGCGGGATTAGCGCAGATGAGATTAAGTCGTTGCGCAATGGTGGTCTGTCATCGGAGCTATCCGATTTAATAACGATTCCGAATGTACTGGATTCTGAGAATATTTTCGAACAAGAAGGTCTCGCTTTTCCCGGCTCGCTACAACAGCAACTTGAGCAGTTTTTAAAAAACCGGCCTGGATTTACCGATCGTGTGCCCAGCGGCACAGGCCCTATCACCGGCATAAATATTCCGTTGGTAACCAACGATAATTCTCCCGGTATCATTATTGAAGGTGGTCTCTGCTCGGGTGCTTTAGCTGAGTTCTCGAGAATTCAAGATAAGATTCTCAACAACAAACACCACCGAGAAACTACGTCGAAGTTTATTGAACACTGCTATGACAATTCCCTGACCTTGCCATCGTCATTGGAAAATGCGCGAGCGGCAACTGTCATTATTGGATTTGGCAAAGGAACCAATTCGCACTGCACTGGATTTCTGATTGATGCTTCTCATGTACTGACTGCTGCACATTGCTTTAAAGATCAACGCAAGGGTAGGAGAGATAGCGGCCTTTTACACTGCGATGGTTTTTGGGTGTCAACAAGCGGTTCCAAACCAGTCCGGCGAGATGTGATTGGATTTAAAGCACGTTCATGGCAATTGCGCACCGAAGCATGCTCATCATCGTTATTTGACTTAAGGTCTTTGAAAGAGGATGTGGTCGTCGTCAAACTAAGCGCCGCTATTGATTCAATACCACCTTATTCACCCCCCATAAAGCCCATTGCCTTAAAAGCTGGAACGGCATTAGTCATGTTTGGTCGTCGGCCCAATCTTGACTTGGTTGATACGAATGCGCCTGCCATTCTTCCATTGCGGAGTGAGGCGTGTCGGCTGATTGCCAATGTGGACGAGGAAAACGGTCGAATAGTGCATCAGTGTTTGACGGTACCTGCAATGAGTGGTGCACCTATATTCGCAACGGATGATAGCGGTGCGATGCAACTCATCGGCGTACATCAACGCGTGTTGATAGCGGGGGCGGGGTTCGCTTATTGTCCGGGATATTTCAAATGGTGTACCAGTAAACACGAGAAATTTGAATTCGCAAATGTTGGGCACACCGTTGCTTTAAGAAACTACAGGAGGAAGTAATGAAAAAATCCAGGCTAACAAGGTTATCCGTGATTACGGTAGCTGTCGCATTATCAAGTTGCTCGCTGTTATCCACCAAGCCGGACTTGGGTTCAATCAATGGTACCAACATCGTTTACCCCAAAGCCCCAACGCCTGCATTCATCGGCGTTTCGCCAGCTTGTTATTTTACCAACACACAAGGTTTAGAGGCTGGCGAGGACGCGGGTGTCATTGGTGGCATATTACTCAGTGTCGGGAATGCAGTTATTCCAGCGGCATCCTCTTATATTTTTGATAGCCTTATTCGCCGGGCTAATCAAGCGACGCTACAGAAAACCGCGTCTACCACAGCCGTTAGTAACGAGGGTGATAAAGATACGCTGTATCAAATTGACGACGATTTTGGGGAAGTGGAGTTTGCGAAATGCATTTTGATTGCACGCGCACCTCAATCAAATTTACCGAGTAGTTACGTAAAAAAGTTTAATGATGAGATGCGCTGGTCTGAAAACAAGCGAGCCGATTTGAACAAAGCCTTGCCAGGGTTGAACCTTAAGGGCGATGAAATTCCAGAGTTGCTGGTGGAACTAACGATTGAAACGATTAAGTCGCAAACTAAAGGAGAAGATCCGAGTTCGGCGGGCTTTCGAGTACGGCCAACGGTTATCGCGTTTGGTGCAACCGGTGCAAAGAAAACTTCAGATGACAATAGCAAGGATGTACTCATTGCATTAACACTCGATGGTTTTCTGCCTGAGAATGGAAAAGGGTTGAAGCAACAAACCATATACTCGCATGACTATGTGTTTGAAGGTTTGCCGATTGGCACCGTTGAGAAATATGAGTACCCAATCACCGGTGTGCCTGCGCCAGAAATCGTATCACGCGCACTGGTCGGAAAAGCAGGCCCCATCGTGGCCATGCCATCAGGCACGTATAAAGTGGGTAATAGTATTCGCCGCCTGGAAGTCCCGTTAAAGCTTACAGCAGTAATTAC
>CAKZUP010000038.1 GCA_937922945.1 uncultured Granulosicoccaceae bacterium | reverse complement strand
AACCATTCTTCTTAAACGCGCCAAAGAATTAAAACCTGGCGGAAAGCTTGTGTTAGTTAACTTCTGTATTGACGATGACGGTAACTATCTTGGTAACACGGGTGGTGTGAATATGTTCGATAATTTTAACGCCAATTGGCAGCAGTTTCTAGATGACGGCGTTATCGATAGCGATGAGTATGCCGCAATGACATTGCCTCAATACTATAACTCTACTGATGAATTTACAGCGCCGCTATTGCAAAAAGATTCGGCCGTGTACAAAGCAGGACTCAGGCTCGTCGATATCAACACAGCCATTGTTCCCTGTCCGTTTGCGCAAGACTATAAAAAGCATAGAGACAACAAGCGGTTTGCCGCTGCGTATATACCAACAATTCGTTCATGGAACGAAAGCATTTTTCTGGGAGCACTAGCTAGCGAACGCGCTGAGCATGAGCGTCTCGAGATTATTGAAAACTACTACGCCACTTATCAACAACAGGTTGAGGCAGCGCCTGAACAACATGGAATGGGCTATGTGCACGCGTACATGACATTGGAAAAAACCGCAGCCACTCACGAATAGAGTGGCCAGCCGTTACTTAACTAACTCTCATCCTGACCTGCATAGCACGATCTGAAACACAAGTTAGACAGCGGCAACGCGAAGATCTGCTGAATTGAGATCCTCTCGGCAATTTATCCTAACCAAAACAATCAAGCTATCCATCCAGATACTAGTGGGCTTCTTCCCAGCTATTCCCCACGCCCACATCGACAACCAACGGCACTGATAATGTTGCAGCTGCAACCATGTGCTGTTGAATTTGCTCGCCAATATCATCCGATTCGCCACTGCGCACTTCCAATACCAATTCATCGTGAACCTGCATGATTACTTTGGCATCAACCTTTTCTTTCTTCAACCACGCATCAACCAACAGCATTGCTCGTTTAATGATATCGGCCGCTGTACCTTGCATAGGTGCATTGATTGCCGTGCGCTCAGCGTATTGGCGCATCTGACCATTTCTGGCATTGATATCGGGTAAATATAATCGACGCCCAAAAACCGTTTCAACAAAACCGGTTTCCTTCGCCTTGGTTCGGGTGTCGTCCATGTACAGCTTTACGTTTGGATAGCGGGCAAAATACATATTGATGTACTCCTGTGCCTCACCTCTTGATATGTCCAATTGCTTGGCAAGGCCAAAAGCCGACATACCATAAATTAAGCCAAAATTGATTGCTTTTGCCGCACGTCGCTGATCGCCATCCACATCGGCAAGGTCTGTTGCAAAAACTTCTGAAGCTGTCGCACGATGCACATCCAGACCTTGCTCGAACGCGGTTTTCAACCCGACATCCTCAGAAAGGTGCGCCATAATACGAAGTTCAATCTGCGAGTAATCGGCCGCCAGTATTCGGTAGCCTTTATCAGGTACAAACGCCTCCCTTATTCGCCTGCCTTCTTCTGTTCTAACCGGTATATTTTGTAAATTGGGGTCGGTGCTTGATAAGCGTCCAGTGGATGCTACCGCCTGATGATAAGACGTATGCACTCGCTGACTACCCGGGTTAATCTGTAGCGGCAGCTTATCGATATAAGTCGATTTTAATTTTGCTAGGGAACGATGCTGAAGAATGAGTCTTGGCAATGGGTAATCAACTGCCAGTGTCTCCAACACATCTTCAGCAGTCGAGGGCTGACCTTTGGGCGTTTTGCGTATTACTGGAAATTGCTTTTCGTCAAAAAATATTTCCTGAATTTGCTTTGGTGAACCTAAATTAAATTCTTTACCCGCATCGGCATAGGCTTCCGTTTTAATGTGCTCAAGTTTTTCTGCAATTTGCACTCCCTGCTTGTCCAGCATTTTTGCGTCGATGCCAACGCCTGTGTACTCAATGCGAGATAACACGTGAAGCAAAGGCAATTCAGTTTCCAAGTACAGTTTTTTTAGCAGCTCGTTTTCTTGTAGCTGTGGCCATAGTGTGTGATGCAGCTGCAACGTTATGTCCGCATCTTCCGCAGCATAATGACTTGCCTGCTCCACCGGAATTTGATCGAACGTAAGCTGTTTTTTACCTTTACCCGCTATATCTTCAAAATGCACGGTTTCAAGCCCGAGATATTTTCTGGCCAGCGAATCCATATCGTGACGGGTAGCGGTTGAATCAAGCACGTAAGACTGAAGCATGGTGTCATGAGCAACATTACTCAGCTCGATATCGTACTTCCTCAGTACATTGATATCGTATTTGATGTGTTGCCCGATAATGTTGCCAGTATTACGTTCCAAAAGCGGCTTCAATTTAGCCAGCACCTTTTCCCTATCTAGTTGCTTTGGAGCACCTTCATACGAATGCGCTAGAGGAACGTAAGCAGCCTTTCCCGGTTCGATGGCGAAAGAAACACCAACAACCTCAGCAACCATATAATCCAGACTGGTAGTTTCTGTATCAAACGCAAAAAGCTCCGCTTTATCCAGTTTTTTAAGCCAGCCATCGAGGGCTTTCATGGTGGTTACTGTTTCGTACTCCTGATTCTCCCTGACAACCGGTGTGACATCGGTCGATACGGTTGAAGACGGTGCGTCTTTTGCAGCACTACCACCACTACCCGACAACAAAGGCGACTTACCTTCGCTTAACTCTCTTCGCCAGGTTTTAAATTCCAGCGTTTCGTAAAGCGATGCCAGCTTCTCAACATCTGGCTCTGCCAGGGTGAGCTCCTTTACCGATTTGGGCAACTCAAGATCAGTTTTGATTGTAGCCAGCTCGTACGACATGGGTAAAAACTCAATGCTGTCGCGCAGCTTTTCACCGATTTTCCCTTTAACTGACTCAGCGTTGTCGATAACGCCCTGTAACGATTCGTTTGCTGCCAGCCATTTCGCCGCCGTCTTCGGTCCACAGCTAGGCACACCGGGAATATTGTCGGATGTATCCCCAACCAAAGCCAGATAATCAATAATCTGTTCAGGCTTTACCCCGAATTTTTCCTGCACCGTCTTTTCATCCATAACGGTGTTATTCATGGTGTTGATGAGCGTCACATTGGCGTTAACCAACTGAGCCATGTCCTTGTCACCAGTCGATATTACGGTATTTAATCCTGCAGCCGTTGCCTGAACTGCCAGCGTGCCGATGACATCGTCCGCCTCGACGCCAGCTTCAATCACCAGCGGCATACCCATACTTTGAACCAGCTGATGTAGTGGCTCTATTTGCGAACGCATATCGTCCGGCATCGGTGGTCGATTCGATTTATACTCTTTGTAGATATCGTCGCGAAAGGTTTTACCCTTGGCATCGAAAACCACGACCATAATGTCAGGCTGATAATCGGCGACCAAACGTCGCAGCATATTTGCAACCCCGTAAATGGCACCCGTTGGCTGTCCATTAGCCGTGGTTAGTGGCGGCATGGCGTGGAACGCCCTATAGAGATAAGACGAACCATCAACTAAAATTACTGGCTTGGCAGCGGACATACCGTTCCCTTCTGACTCAACAATACCGATAGTTTACGTCAACACGAACCGAACCGTTTCAAGGAACAGCATGAGAGAACTACCGAAGAACAATCAGATGAGCGCAGATGCGCGCGACCGGGCGCTAACACGCGATTCGTGGAAGATCTTTCAGATAATGGCAGAATTTGTTGACGGGTTTCAGCAACTGGCAGATATCAGCCCATCGGTGTCCATATTCGGCTCGGCCAGATTCAAACCCGACAACCCCTACTATCAGTCTGCAGAAGAAATCAGCCGCCTTCTCTCAGACTCAGGCTTTGCCGTGGTCAGTGGTGGCGGGCCAGGCATTATGGAAGCAGCCAACAAAGGTGCACTAGCGGGCAAATCGGCCAGTGTGGGCCTGAACATCAAGCTGCCACATGAACAATCGGGCAACGGGTTTCAGGACATCAGTATCAACTTCAAGTACTTTTTTGCCAGAAAAGTCATGTTTGTAAAATACGCGTCGGCCTATGTTGTTATGCCCGGTGGTTTCGGCACCCTCGATGAGATGGCTGAAGTACTTACACTGGTACAAACCGGAAAATCGCAAAAAGTACCTATCATCCTTTTCGGATCCCGATTTTGGAATGGCTTATTAGAGTGGTTCAAAGACTCACTGATTGAAGATGGCACAATAAGCCCAGACGACATGAACCTGTTTCATGTAACGGACGACCCGCAGTTTGTTATCGACACCATTTTTGATTTTTATGAAGGCGTTGATTTAGATGACATCATTTCCCAATCACAATTAAGAATGGACCTCTAGGAATGAAACGCTGTAGAGCAACGTCGCTGAACCATTTTAAAAACGTAACTGACTCACACTTTGGTGTTTAATACCCTGTTGCTGCGCCTGAGTAAGGCGCGGCTCAAGTCTATGATTACTGGATAAAAACACTGTTAATAGCACGCATTACCGGTTTTTTTTCTGTCACAGTTTTTTACCTCGTCACAACTTAACCGTATTCAGGCAGCAACTCATTTCAGATGGGAATCTGGTTGCCGAAATCAGTTGAAAGGATGAAGCGGGTAGCTTGTTGTGAATAATTACGCCACGGAATGGGGTTTACACAAACGTATCGCCAAGGCGATGACTCAACCAGAGTTTTTTGGTGGGTAAGCCAATGATGTCAAACCTCATCAGAAATTGGTCGCTCCGCCGGTATACATTTCTGGTTACCGGGGCCATTTTTGTTATTTTCACGCTGATTGTTTGCGAGGGTGCACGACAGAATAGCGTGCGCAATTATCACGAAAATTTTGCTGAAAACGCAGAAATTCTGATCAACTCGGTTCAGGCAGCATCCAATTACGATTTAAAAACAGAGAATCGTTTTACGTTGAGAACCGTTGCAAAAAGGCTCGTTGAGTCGGTTCCAACGGTCGCCGCCATTACGATTCTCAATGAAGACAACATAACGCTGGCAACGCTACACCCCGAGCTTATTAAACAAAGTAAAACCGATGAAGGCTACTCTTTGTACGCCAAAGATGTTTTTAGCAAAGGTGAGAAAGTCGGGAATATCATTGTTGTTTTCGATGTCTCTGAGCAAAAAACGTTGCTGGCAAAAAGCGCTGCCAATACTTATCTTAGTGGCATTGCGATTATATCCGTATGCGCTGCATTAATTCTGGGCATGTTGAACAAAGTCGTTGTAGAACCAGTACGCCGTATACACCAGCACCTGCTCAGACTTCAAAATGATGAAACACCCGAGCCTCTAAAAGTATCGGCCAATAAAGAGTTGAGTCATTTAGGCGACACAGTCAACGAGTTCGGCAATGTGCTCGAGTTAGGCAGACGCAAAGAACGTGAATTGCAGGCAGCCTCTAGAGCCAAGTCTGACTTTGTTGCCAATATGAGTCACGAGCTACGTACGCCAATGAATGGTGTGTTGGGTATGCTGTCGTTAATCAAAGATACTGATCTGAACCCTGAGCAAAGTGAACAAGTCAGAATTGCCACCAGCTCGAGTAAAAGTCTACTCACGTTAATAAACGATATATTGGATTTCTCAAAGTTGGAAGCCGGGAAGATCCAATACGAGAACGTTGAGTTCGATCTTGAAAATCTGGTTGAGGAATGCGCAGAAGCGCTATCGGAAACAGCACATGCCAAAAACGTTGACTTCGTGTGCGACATCGATTCGCGCGTTCCCGCTATGGTTACGGGTGACCCAATCAGATTACGACAAATTATCACCAACCTGACTGGCAACGCGATCAAATTCACGTCCGAGGGCTTTGTACGAATCACCGTAGCACCTTGTCAAGACGAATCAATAGTTCAGGGATTGCGCTTTAGCGTAGTTGATACTGGTGTTGGCATTAATGCAGAAGCGCAGGAGCGTTTGTTCAGATCGTTCGAGCAAGCCGATAGCTCTACTACACGAAAATTTGGCGGAACCGGTCTTGGGCTTGCGATTAGCCGACGACTTGTAGAAGGCCAAGGTGGTCTAATTGGCGTGCAATCAAAGCAGCACCAAGGCAGTAGCTTTTGGTTTTCTCTCAGCCTGCCATCAGCCGGAACAGAAACGGTCGCATCAAAAAACGCGCTCAAATTGGAGCACCCGCCTAAGGTCATACTGATCGAACCTTTCACAGCCAGCCGAGATCATGTTGCAGCCTTATTAAAAGAGCAATTGGTTGATCTGCACTATGCAGACGGTGGAGAGGATGCGTTGTGCATGGCTAATGAAGCTGTTGAAAAGGGCCTGCCTTTTGATACGATATTTTTCAGCACGCAACTAATTGATATGTCGGCCAGGGAATTTACCAAACGAGTTAGTCAAACTGACGAGCTAGCCGATTTAAAGCTCATTGCTGTCAATACAATCAGTCAGGCAAGGTCAAACTTATACGCACATATTAACCCCAGAATAACAACACATGTGTCGAAACCGGTCAGGCGACATGATATTCGTACTGCACTCGCAAGATCATTGCAAACCGACGCACATGATTTATCAATCAACGATTATGACGCAAACAATGCACTAAGCGACAATGACAAAACACAGGAAGTAGTCGATTCGGCTGCCGATACCAACCAGATTTCAACCCATAACCCTCATCAACCAGACATAACAATACTCGTCGCTGAAGACAATTTAATCAATCAGCAAGTGACGCAAAGTTTATTGGAACACATGGGGTTTAATTGCGTGGTTGCAGATAATGGTCAAGAAGCCATTGATGTGTTGGAAGAAGCACACATCGATTTAATATTAATGGACTGCCAAATGCCAATTCTGGATGGTTACGAGGCGACACAACAAATTCGGGCTAAAGAAACCGACAACCGACTACCAATAATTGCGTTAACAGCTAATGCAATGCAAGGTGACTCAGAGAAATGTTTAGCCGCCGGTATGGATGACTTTCTAACCAAACCTATCGACCGAGCCGTATTCGAGCAAACCGTGTTGTCTCATCTTGATAAACGCAACAGCACTGACACAACCTGTTTTCAAACCGCAGCCTAATCAGGAAAGCAACACCAACAAAACGATTGCATCAACAATAATAATAATTAAAGAGGCATCACTATGAATAGCAATACTTCAAAAAACCAACTCACTGAAAACAGCTATGGCGAAGCAGCCAATAGCGACGCACACAACACATATTCCGTCGATTCAATTTATCCTGAAGAAACCATCGACTCTCTGGACATTAGCATCGGCCACATTATTGATGTTGACAATATAGCCCCTGCCACAGCTAACGACTCTCATATCCAGGCTGGCATTTATTCAATAAATAGTGCGCGTAGAGCTAAGTTAGACAAGTCTCTGGAGAGACGAGCTAACAAAAACTTGCTTACCGATCGCAGACAATCAACTCGTATGACCGCCAGCGGTGAACCACAACAAGATCGTCGAATGGAGAACCGGCTCGCTAACATCGACGCACTACGACAACAAAGTTCACACACAGACTCGTAATAAAGCATTAGCCTTAACGGGTTAATCATGTTGAACGAAGTACGGATAAAAAATAGCAATCAACAGCTTCAAGAACAAAGCGCTCTTTGTGTTTCACAGGTTACACAGTGGCATCGCGGATAAATCAGTTTTTTACATGCGTCAATTTTGCGTGTAACACTCTCGTAATGTCTTTGCCGTAATCTGTAATCTGAATCGGGCAAAACATCGTATTTTTTGTGTGGGCCTTGTAATTCCAGCACAAACTCCGGTTTTGGCTGCACCGGTTGCAGTCGGGACGAGAGACAAACTTATCAAGGTGGACCTTCGCTATGCCGATAGAGCTTAAAGAGCTATTGTATTTTTGCTCGACGCGTTTCAAGATCAGTGTCAGGAATGTTGTACCAACTGGAGTTGTAATGGGTATTCTGCTGAAAACGCTTTGTGTCACTTCGTTGACTCTGCTCGCCGTTCACGCGCAAGCCGGGGCCAAACACACGTTTACCACCGAGTTACAAGAGGTACGTACGGGGTCAATAAACGGGCGAGAATACCTCACCATCCATATTGATTCGTCTGTTGGTCCGACTAACTGTCAGGGCAATGTTCTGCGTATAGACACCGCCATGAACCGCCCGGGCAAGCAGCAGGCCATGGAATCCATCGCATTAGAGGCCATGCTCACATCAGAGCCTGTCGTTATCACAGTTCCGCTGAACTGGAACCAATGCGTCGACGGCATGCCAACGCTGACTGATATCAATCTTGTTGCTCGAAGTTAGGCACAGACTGAGCATCGGAGTAGATCAAAATTAGGCATTTGCCGAATCCGATGCTTAAATAAGCACCTGCACCACACGCGATCCAACCGAACAGCGCGTACTGTCTGTGTTTGTGATTCAAACCACAATCAGTCATCCAACCAATTTCATCAATTAAATCAGCGGCTTACCTGGCTGCCTACAATAGAGGCTCGCGCCAGCTAAAGTTACGACATTTTCTGACCGAAACATGGGATAATATTCCCAACTTTTACTGATTCTGCGATCTATTGCTGCGTTTGTGTACGGCTATCTTTGTAAACTCGCCACAGTACACTCGTCAAATAGAAACCTCTCTTGACCACATGCACGCAACTCTTCAAAAAGCCGTCACCAGAATGCTCGCACCGCTCGTCCGTGTGTTGCTTCGCCATGGCATATCTCACGCCGAGTTCACAAGTTGGGCGAAACAAACCTATGTGGAAGAAGCGAACACCCACTTCGGTATCGACGGAAAGAAACCGACGGTTTCCCGATTAGCGATAGTCACGGGCATCAACCGTAAAGAGGTAAAGCGTATTCTAGAACTACCTGCTGACGCCTCACCTGCTATAGCCAAACATAACCGTGCAATACGTGTTGTAACCGGCTGGATGCAAGATGATGAATTTAATGACAGTAATGGCAACCCATTACCACTGAGCTATGGTGATGCAGAAAGCGGATTTAACAAACTGGTTAAACGCTATGGCGGCGATGTTCCCGCACGAGCGGTGCTCGATGAATTAAGTCGTGTTGGCACTGTACAGCAAACCCAAAGCACGATTGAGTTGGCGGCTAAAGGTTATGTGCCTCATGAAAGCGAAGAAGCCATGCTCGACTTATTCGCCACCAGCGCTCGTGATCTACTCACCACGCTTGATCATAACGTGAGCAAGGAAGGCCAGCCACGTTTACAAATGAGCGTTGCGTACGACGATGTTGGTGCAGAAGCAGTAGACGCATTCAGAAAGCTGAGTTCGAAAAAAGCGCTATCACTATTACGGGAACTTGACGGCGAACTATCACAACATGATCGAACCAAAAACCCGAACGCAGGCGGCACCGGTCGATACCGAACGGGTCTTGGTGTGTACCTTATTGAAGAGGTGGTTGAAGATGACCAACCGAATGACCAGTAACCTTTCGAAAAACCGCATTGTGAAATGCCTGCTCTTTAGCTGCGTGCTACTTATTAGCGCTTGCGATGGCGGCATTTTCGGTACTGGCGGCGCAGATGATGCCGACTTGATCGAAGGCATAGATGCAGGTGATAACTCAGGGTTAACCGATGGTGTTTCAGAAAATGATACCCAGGGCACTGCTGGTTTTGATGCCAGCAATTCGTCAGACACGGCTAACATGACAGGCTCACCAAGCGAATCCGGCACCACTACGGGCAGCAGCACGTCGGGTGATACAACGGGAGGCACAACCGGCGGTGAAACAACGGGTGAAACAACGGGCGACACCACAGCTTCTGCCCCCATTACAGGCGGCAATGTCAATGACAACGAGATTGAAGGCTTTGTAAACAACACGCCTACGCTTGGCACCCCAGCGGCAAGAATCAGCCTATTCAATGCATCAACACAAACACTGAATGTAATTGAGACAGGCGTTAACCCCGAAACCTTATTATTTGAACCCGCAGATATAGTGCCCGGCGCACTGTCATCGACAGCCAACCTGTCCAACAACATAACCAGTTTAAGCATTGTTGATTCAGAGAA
The DNA here is from genome assembly GCA_937922945.1 of uncultured Granulosicoccaceae bacterium. Taxonomy (GTDB): domain Bacteria; phylum Pseudomonadota; class Gammaproteobacteria; order Granulosicoccales; family Granulosicoccaceae; genus Granulosicoccus. Next base: position 2,829 of record CAKZUP010000038.1, on the reverse strand, counting down.
TGTGACAGAGGCTTTGCTAACTTTTTCAAATATCGAAGTAGCCGATTCAACACTAACCAACATTGTTGTTCGTCAAAACGCCGATACAATTAGCGTTATCACACTAACAACAGAAACCACCACCAGCGACCCGACGCTGGCTCGTGTTCGCATGGTGCAGGCGGGTAGCCTTGGCGATACCGATATTATTAGCACGATGCAACTGGTTTCAGCTGGTGATAACCCAGGTGGTATTGACTTATCGTTCAGCCCAATAAGTTTTAGCGATGCGCAAACCGACTATCTTGAATTACCTGCCGGGCAGTACCAGCTTAGCGACAATGCAAACCGCATTGCAGAGCAAGTACTGAGCTTATCCGGTGGTGTGGTTTATACGATTGTCTTAACCGGTGACGGTGATAACACTGTCGTTGTTATCAACGATACGCAAATGGGCGAACGCTAAGGAGCATCGGCGGCGGTTGAAACACCGTGAATAATACGCTGCAGTTGTTCCAACCCGTCGGTTAGCGCTGCAGGACCCGGTTGCAATATGTACGGAGATTTTACCTCAAACAGCTGATTGGTTTTCACTGCCGTGATCTTGTCCCAGCCTTCGCGAACTTTGACTTTTTCGGGGCGGAATTTCTTTCCGCACCACGAACCAATAATCACATCCGGATTCGCATCGATAACACGTCTTGGGTCGGCAATAATTCTGTCTTTGCCATGCGATTTCAAACCGAGATCAGCAAAACAATCTTCGCCGCCAGCAAAACCGATGAGTTCTGATACCCAACGAATCGCCGATATCATTGGCTCATCCCACTCTTCAAAGTAGACTCGGGGTCGAACGTTTAATTGCGCAGCGCTTTTTTTCGCTAACTGTAATTTCTCAACATACCCGGCTACCAATACTCGCCCTTTTTCATGTGCTCCCACCATGCTGGAGAGCGTTAGAATCATGTTTAGTATTTCCTGAACAGACCGATGGTTCATAACCAACACGTTTGCGCCTAAGCGAATCAATTCTGCCGCTATATCAGCTTGTAAATCTGAAAAGCCAATGACAAGATCGGGCTGCAAATCCATAATGCGATCTGTCTTGGCGGAGGTAAAAGCGGACACCTTCGGTTTTTCCCGACGCGCTTCGGGCGGGCGAACGGTAAAACCGGATATACCAACTATTCTGTCTTGCTCACCTAATAGATAGAGCGTTTCGGTTGTCTCTTCTGTTAAACAGACAATACGTTCGGGGTATTTAGGCTGCATGCATATTTATCCTGAACGCCGTCTTTAATATGCGGTGTTCGTTAAACCATTTCCTGACATTGGCTTTAAGAAACCAAACTCATTGTTTTAATTGTTATGGTTACACTAGATTTCCACCGCATGACTCATTCTCCTGCATTACGATGTAAAAAAGCGCAAGTCTTCCACGATAAGAGTCAAGCGGCTGTCCTTATTAAGAACTATTACCATACCAGTCCCATCTTGCCTGCGGTAAAGATTTCTTCGTATTGAGCGTACAGGCGAATATTCCTGATTGTGCCGCACAAAGAATAAAACTATTATTACTGATGGCCACAGCCTGTGGCTGTTGCTAGTCTAAAGCAAAAGCTATTCTACACAGCATTTTTACACATACTTCTAAAGTTACCGCAGCATCATGCCTGATCCGAAAAAGTTATTAGTGGTGTCACATGCCCCTTCTCAGAACACCAAGAGAATGCTGGACGCCGTGCTCAAAGGAGCGAATCATCACGAGATTAAAAATATCGATGTTTGCGCTATCTCGCCATTGGATACTCGCGCTGAAGATATCCATTCTGCTCATGCGCTTATCATTGGCACGACTGAAAACCTTGGGTATATGTCGGGCTTAATCAAAGATGTTTTTGATCGATGTTATTACGACTGTCTGGACAATACGCAAGGGTTACCATTTACATTTTTTATTCGCGCTGGCAACGATGGCACAGGTACACGACGAGCACTGGAGAGTATTGCCACAGGCTTACGCTGGCGGGTGGTGCAGGAACCGCTGATCTGCAAAGGGGAATTCAACGAGGAGTTCATTACTCAGTGTGAAGAACTCGGCTCGACCATGGCTGCAAGCCTGGAGGCGGGAATAATCTAATTGGCCACTACACGTTCACACTCATCTTATCTATCAAATAATTTGGCATCGACGATACAAATTCGTACTGCTGTTTTGCGCACTGTTGACAACAGCTATTTAATATGTGGGAATGTTTGTTCATTCGATTCGTCGGTATCACCTGATGACACTATGCCAGTACGATAAATTCAGAATATGACGGCAAAAACAGTCAGCTACAGCGCCGCCTTGGCACCCTCATCATTTAGCGTTTCTACTACCGGCCACAGGAGCCTGGGTACAAAGGTAGATCCAAGCGCCCTTCAATCACTCATTGAAAAGCTACTGTTACACATAGGCTCACAATGCCAAAAACACGATCCAGATATCGAGCTTCGTCTGCTCTCGGCGCTAGCCGCTGGCGCTGATCAAGTCGCCGCAGCTGCCGCAATGGATATTGCCGCAGTGGATACTGCCGCAGTCTCTACAGGTGAAGAACAACTCGTGAATCAGCTATGGAAACTGCATGTCATTCTGCCCTTTGACAGAGCCTCCTATAGAAATACGCTACACGATGGCATGACTCACTACACACAGCCCTCCATGAGTTATGACGAACTGCTACCCCACGCCGAACGAGTATTTGAACTGGCTGACCGCTCAGCGCACGTCATTATCGATAAAGACGAATACGCTGCATACTGGAAAACCGTGAGATTTCAAACACTCGGCGAAATCCTGGTGCGTCA
>CAKZUP010000037.1 GCA_937922945.1 uncultured Granulosicoccaceae bacterium | reverse complement strand
GTCAATATCCCAACCAGCTGTTGAAAACCCGTTTTTCATCAGGTTTTTAGCCAGCCCACTGCCCATGTCGCCTATTCCAACCACACCTGCACGCATGTACTTTCCTTCAATAGAATGATGTGCAGAAGAAGATAAAACACTCGCCTGTCAAAAATCAAGGTTTGTCTTACTGCGAACAAAATAAACAAGAGAATTGGCGTCGTACAGCTCAAGAACGAGCATAGACTTATAAATAAACAATGAGCGTACTTATATTAGGAGAGATCGTAAGAATTTGACTGGCACAGCCTAGAAACGCGCGGGGAAAGTAATCGCAGTGGCGTGACGTCAGGCCACTGCGATACTCGTTAAACAGAAAGTAGGCTCTTGCTAAGCCAATTGAATCGAACCAGTTTAATTCAATTAAACGATCGACTTCATGCCTGTCATGTGACCACGCAATGTGGCACCAATCTGTTCTATATGATGACCACGAATGGCATCGTTTACCTGAACCAACTGGCGGTTATCCACACTTGCATCATTCACCTGTAAGCCTTTACCGATAACATCGGCTTTAATCGATGGCATGAATTCTTTCTCAAGCAACGGTCGTGCAGCCTGATCGAATAAGTAGCAGCCGTACTCAGCCGTATCGGAGATAACGACGTTCATCTCATAGAGTTTGCGTCTTGCTATAAGGTTAGCGATGAGTGGTGTTTCGTGCAGTGATTCGTAGTATGCAGACTCTGCAATAATACCGGCATCAACCATGGTTTCAAACGCGAGTTCAACACCGGTTCTAATCATTGCCACCATAAGAATGCCGTGATCGAAGTATTCCTGCTCGGCAATATCATCGGTACTAATCGCTTGCTTCTCGAAAGCCGTTTCGCCGGTCTCAGCGCGCCATTTAAGCAGGTTTGCATCATCGTTAGCCCAATCTGCCATCATTGTGCTGGAAAAGTGACCAGACATAATGTCGTCCTGATGCTTTTGAAACAGCGGTCGCAAAATATCTTTCATTTGCTCGGAGAGTTCGTAGGCTCGGATTTTTGCAGGGTTCGATAATCGGTCCATCATGGTTGTGATACCGCCATGCTTCAGCGCTTCGGTAACCACTTCCCAACCATTTTGAACAAGCTTCGCAGCATACGCCGCATCAAGACCTTCTTCGATCATCTTGTTGTAGCAAAGCAATGATCCCGTTTGTAGCACACCACATAGAATTGTCTGCTCACCCATAAGGTCTGATTTAACTTCTGCAATAGGCGACGATTCCAGTACACCAGCTCGGTGCCCACCGGTTCCAGCTGCTAGCGCTTTGGCAATCTTCAAGCCATCACCATTAGGATCGTTTTCACGATGCACAGCAATGAGTGTTGGCACACCAAAACCACGGACGTATTCCGCTCGCACTTCAGAGCCTGGGCACTTAGGGCACATCATAACAACGGTGATGTCCTTGTTTACCTGCATACCTTCTTCAACAAGATTAAACCCGTGAGCATAATCCAGCGTTGCGCCTTTCTTCATCAAAGGCATTACAGCATTCACTACGGCTGTGTGTTGCTTATCGGGCGTAAGGTTCATCACGATGTCAGCATCGGGTATGAGCTCTTCATAAGTGCCTACGGTAAAACCGTTATCGGAGGCGTTTTTGAACGATTGCCGCTTTTCATCAATTGCCGCCTGGCGCAGCGCATAACTCACATCCAAACCGGAATCGCGCAAATTTAAACCCTGATTCAGCCCTTGCGCTCCACAACCGATAATGACTATCTTCTTACCACGAATGTATTTCACACCATCAGCAAACTCTTCGGCATGCATGAAACGGCATTTACCGAGTTCTTCAAGCTGAACACGTAGCGGTAAGGAATTAAAATAATTTTGCCCCATCAGGGATCCTCCGAAAATTGACGAACTTACAACGTAGGCGGATAGTAAAGCAGTCTGAGCGTTGCGTAAATCGCCATATTCGACTTATTGCGTTGCGCAATACGCAATAAAGGGCCAAGCCATTGAAAATAAAAGAGTTTTACTGGCTGCTTGACGAATTTGGCTACCGGTAACGCCGACTTTAGCAAAACCTATCTCGTACTGGTTTAGAAACCGGCAGGCCCAGAGGCTGGCAGTCTCGAGAAATGGTTATACCCGTGGATTGCTAAACTCGTGGATTGGCAACCTGTGGCACGCAGAATTTGTTACACAGGTCAAATTACAGCCTTTCCAAAAAGCATTGAAAGCGTTGCAGACAACCCATTGGATCTCTTCAGTTCGCGCGTATCAAACCACTAACAGACGCACGCTAACTACCTTTACCCAGTTGACAGACGAAATCACCAAAGTACATCCAATGCTTTCGTGGACTGAAGTTCAGATGGAACAGTATTTAGCACGGTACAAATTACCGCTAGGACCGGAGACATTTGACCCCACAAAGGGTGAAAGCTTTAGGGAGTGTGGTTTGCATGAACAACAGAGCTGGTCGGCTTAAGATATCGTTGGTTCGCGTTAGTGTGACCTACGCGTTCAACCCCTTCATACCTTCCTGCGTATAACGTTCACCAACTACCGTAATTTGATTAATCGCCATTTCCAGTTCAGCTAGCTCATCGCTGGATAAAACAATCTCATCTGCCGCAATATTTTCTTCCAGATAAGGAATTCGCCGTGTGCCCGGTATAGGCACGATGTTATCGCCCTTTGCCAATATCCACGCTAGCGCAAGCTGAGCTGCCGTGCAGCCTTTTCGTTCCGAAAACGTCTTTATACACTCGACAAGTGCAAGATTGGCAGCGATGTTCTCGTCAGAAAAACGGGGCAAACTTGCACGGAAATCATCTTCGGGTATTGTTGTTGTTAACCCGTAACTACCGGTTAAAAATCCTCGCCCTAGAGGAGAGTAAGGAACAAAGCCTATGCCTAGCTCATTGCAGGCGGGCAAAATATTATGTTCAACATCGCGAGTCCATAAAGAATACTCGGTTTGAACAGCAGATACCGGGTGGACTGCATGCGCTTTTCGAAGCGTAGCTTCACTGACTTCACACAAACCAATATGTTTAATTTTTCCATCTTGAACTAATTTTGCAAGTGTACTCATGACCTGTTCAATGGGCTGTGATTTGTCTATGCGGTGTACATAATATAAATCTATACATTCAATGCCCAAGCGCCGAAGCGAACCCTCACATGCACTGCGTGTGTAGCTGTCACTATTGTCGATTACCCGTTTATATTCGCCAGGTTTCCTGACTATCCCGAATTTAGTGGCTACTTCTACTTTGCTGTTGGTTTGTTTAATAAAACGACCAAGCAGTTCCTCATTGTGGTGCGATCCATAGGTTTCAGCGGTATCAAAAAAACTGACGCCCAATTCGGCGGCGCGATGTAATACCGCTAAGGATTCTACATCATCGTGGGGGCCGTAAAACTCACTCATTCCCATACAACCCAAGCCGATGGCCGACACCTCAAAGTTTTTTGTGAGCATACGTCTTCGCATAGCCTACCTCTATATAAAGTTGTGACCTTGATAGCCATCATAGGCCAGATGTAAATGGATGTCATGATGAAAGCGAACTGAAGCTACTCAACACTAAAAACAGCCAACCTGATACATTAGTAGAATCAAAGCTTCGAACAAGCAGCGACAGAGCGCTGGAAAATAGAATAGTCAGCAATACGATGGCTATCCACGGTACAGTCTGGCAATGTCTGCAACTTAGTGCCAGATAGTAAAAAAATAGTAACAAAACATCCGTTCGCTCAAACGATCTTAATCAGCGGTTGGTAGCACTCAATTCACTATGGAGATCAACACTCAATCTGAAACTAATTTCCGATGAAGATATATGCCATATCCGATGTACACGTAGATTACGCCGAAAATAGTAAATGGCTATTTAACTTATCGAGCACTGACTACACCGATGATGTATTGATCATTGCTGGCGACCTCAGCGACGACCTTCAGCAACTTAAGGAGTGCATTGCAAGCATCCAAAAAAAGTTCAAAATGTTCTTTTACGTTCCCGGCAATCATGAGTTGTGGATAAGAAATAAGGATGATGCTGAAAACTCACTGAGTAAATTTGCAACCGTTTGTGATATCGCAGTAAACGAGGGCGCCATTATTAAGCCAGTCGACATAGGAAAGGTAACGATCGTACCTATGCTGAGCTGGTACGATTTTTCATTCGCAGAACCCAGCGAAAAAATACTCACGCTCTGGAGTGACTTTCGAATGTGCCAGTGGCCAAACAACATGGAAGTAGCAGATGTCAGTCGTTATTTCCATAACCGAAACTCAGAGCACCTCGATTTAAAAAACGAAACAATCATAAGCTTTTCTCATTTTCTTCCACGTATCGATCTAATGCCTTCGTTTATACCTCAACAGTACCGCTATGTGTATCCTGTGCTGGGCTCAGCTGATCTAGAAAAACAAATAAGACAATTGTCGTCATCCATTCATATCTATGGACACAGTCATGTCAACCGCCATGTGGAAATCGATTCCATCACTTATATCAATAATGCATACGGGTATCCAACAGAGAGCAACATCTGCCGCAAACAGCTCGTCGAAGTCCACATGACGAACTAAAGGCGATTGCATGCGCGTGTATATTTTTAATGCCTTCCACAATTCGAACTATGCAAAGGGGAATTTTTCAACGTAGACAAGAAAGTACCTACGTGAGTAATGAAGGGCCCAGAGCGATGGACAGGAGCGATGTAGAAGCAAAATACGCCTGAAATCCGTGCGAATTCATGCACAACGTTGCCATTAGTGGTATAAATATCCAATACACGTTGCGCATACCGCAACATACACCAACCCGATTTATTGGCTTATCTCTTGGATATACGTGCTTACAAGGTTTTTATTAATCTTGCTCAAACGCTGCATTTCGGCCGCACCGCAAGTCAAAGCGCACTAAGCCCCTCCGCCGTTAGCCGGCACCTGCAACGGCTTGAAGCTCATGTAGGGCAAGTGTTGGTTGAACGCGATAATCGACAAGTTCGTCTAACCCCTGCAGGCAGGCATTTTCTTGAATATGCGCGCAAAGCGGTTGATCAATGGCAAAAGCTCAAAGCCGATCTTGATACCAATACCGCAAAACTAAACGGAGAAGTCAGCGTGTTTGGGTCGGTCACAGCGAACTACAGTATGCTCAGCAAAATTTTGCCAGCCATGCGAGACACTCATCCGGGCATCGACATCAAATTAAGAACGGGGGATCAGGCGGACGCACTGGAACGGGTAATGAACGGAACGGAAGACTCTGCGATTATCGCAATACCTGCACAGCTACCAAAAAAACTGGCTTGCTTACCACTTCGGCGTACTCCGTTGTGTCTTATTGCTCCAACCACCCCCAGTTCCTTAACCTCACATATTGATGAGATATTGGCGCAGTCGGGCGAGCCGGATTGGAGCTCGATTCCCATTGTACTCGCTGAACGTGGTTTAGCCAGAACTCGCTTTTTAGACCGCATGAATGAGCTCCAGTGTGAGCCAAGAATCTACGCGCAAGTGGCTGGCCACGAAGCGGTTGTTTCGATGGTTAGCCTAGGGTTCGGTATTGCGGTGGTGCCTTCGCTGGTCATAGAACATAGCCCTATCAGAAATACGGTTCGAGTACTGCCCTACATGAAAAATCTAGACCCGTTCGAACTTGGACTCTGTGCTCAAGAAGAAAGACTGAACGATCCTTTACTCAGCGCATTTTGGAATTGTGCTGCCGAAACCTATCCTCAAAAATAAACCAAATCTCGCGACTATGTTCAACGCTGCATTCACTAACGTTAACGTCAATTTTGATGATCACTTCTTGCTTAAAAACATCAACTGGCGAATCAATGATTCACAACACTGGGTTATCACGGGACAGAATGGCTCTGGAAAGTCCGCACTTGCTGCCAGTTTAACTGGCATAGGTGAGATCGAATCTGGAACAATTTTGGGTTTGCCGGAGAACATCGCCGTTGTCTCATTCGAAGCACAGGCGGCGCTGATAGAAGCAGAGCGTAGAAAGGACGACGCCGATATACTCGACGTGATAAGTGAAGGTACTACGGTTGAGGAGATACTGAACGACGGGTGCGCTTTGCCCGACGCGCAAAAAAAAATGGTTTCCGCCTTTGGCTTCGAATCGTTACTTACGCGCAGTTTTAGAAAGTTATCAACAGGCGAAACCCGAAAAGTATTACTGATTAAAGCATTAACGAGCAACGCAGACTTACTCATACTGGATGAACCGTTCGAAGGCCTGGACAAAGAGGCCGACGCCCTTCTGCATGAATTGCTAACAGACTATAGTCGCACAACACCGATTATTATGGTATTGAATCGCTTTGATGAAATACCTGAATTCGTGTCTCATATAGCCTATGTTGAACAAGGGACGTTACAACACAGTATTACTCGATCAGATGAAAACGCCGTAAACGAAATAAAGCAATTATTGCATCTGAAAACAAGCGAATTAAATATACCGCCACCTCCTGTGAGCGATACGGGCATCACGATTAAACCAGGCAGTCCTTTGGTCACAATACGCAATGGAAAAATAGCCTATGGCGACACGACGATTTTTAATAACTTAAACTGGCAAATTAATGCTGGCGAGCACTGGCAAGTTAGCGGGCCAAACGGAAGCGGAAAAACCTGCTTATTGAACTTGATTACAGGAGACCACCCGCAGTGCTACGTTAATGACATAACAATATTTGATATGAAGCGAGGCAATGGTGAGACAATCTGGGATATAAAACAGCACATTGGTTACGTTTCAAGCGCCTTACAATGGGAATATAAAGTCAGTGTGAGTGTAAGGAACGCCATTATTTCAGGGCTATTCGACAGCATTGGCATTTATCAACAATACAGTGATGAGCAACGGGATATAGCTGATGACTGGCTAGCGCTACTTGGCATGCAAACTATGGCAAACAAGCCGTTTAACCAACTTTCATTTGGAGATCAGCGTCTCGTGCTCATTGCCCGTGCTATGGTAAAACACCCACCCTTGCTTATACTTGATGAGCCATGCCTGGGGCTTGACGATGTAAACAGGCATATGGTTTTAGCGCTAATAGAGAAAATCTGCACAAACTCAATAACCACAGTGCTTTACGTGAACCATCGCTTGGAAGACAAAATAAAGGGTATATCGAATCATTTATCGCTGGGCGATAATCAAAGTGTCACCATTAACTAAAATGTTGGTTGGTTGAACATATTATGATGTTTTCGATCTTTGTCAGTTAAAGTTTCTTTGCAGCAATAAAACGTCGCGTGGGAGCGTTCGTATTCGTGTATACGTGGGACAATTCAAACCCTGCCGATTCAATCATGCGGTCTACCTGGTTTGTTCGAAAAAACGTAACCTTGGGTGCTCGATCGAATTTTTCTGCAATAATCATCGGAATCCGCATAAACACATATCGGAAATTGTCATGAAGGCAAGGCGTTTTGGATATAAATATTCCACCAGGTTTTAACAGGCTCTTTACCTGATTAATGGTTTCCTCTGGATTTTTCACAAGGTGCAACAGGTTGTACGCCAGAATTACATCGAAATCTTCAAGTGGCAATTGCAAACTATCCATTGTACCTACTTTAAAGCTTACATTCTTAAGACCCACTGCCTCTTTTTTCTCATTGCAGATAGCTATCATTTCGGGCGACAGGTCGGTTGCAGTGATTCTACTAACATCTGCCGCAAGCTTTATGGCCGTCGTTCCAGTACCACAACCTATCTCTAGTACATTGTGAGTACTATCTAAAAATTGGCGGGTGACGTTGAGTCCGTTTTCATACTCTTGCTCGTCGTCTATTTTACTATCGTTATATTCGCGTGCATATTT
>CAKZUP010000036.1 GCA_937922945.1 uncultured Granulosicoccaceae bacterium | reverse complement strand
AGGGCCGCCAGTACCTCGACGCACTGTCCGGCATAGCGGTTTGCGGCCTCGGCCACGCCAATCAGGCTCTGGCCACGGCGCTCACCGAACAAGTGAACTCTCTGCTACACGTATCCAATTTGTACCGCGAGCCCCTGCAGGAATCACTAGGGCAGCGCCTCTGCGAAGTCTCTGGCATGGATAAAGCGTTTTTTTGTAATTCGGGCGCCGAGGCCAACGAGGCGTGTATCAAAATAGCGCGTTTGCACGGCCACAATAAAAACATTGAAACACCCACGATTATTGTTACCGATACAGCATTTCATGGCCGCACATTGGCAACCATTGCCGCCACAGGCAACGAAAAGATTCAAAAAGGTTTCGGCCCACTAACACCCGGCTTCACCGTCGTCCCCTACAACGATATTGACGCCATAAAAAAAGTCGCCAGCGAGCGACGCGATATCGTCGCTGTCATGATCGAACCCATTCAAGGTGAAGGTGGAATCAATGTGCCTGATGAGGGCTATTTGAACGCTGTGCGGTCGGTGTGTAACGACAACGATTGGTTATTCATTCTCGATGAAATTCAATCGGGCATGGGGCGCACCGGAAAGTGGTTTGCGCATCAACACACCGATATTCAACCCGATGTTATGGCCGTGGCCAAAGCATTAGGCAACGGCGTGCCCATTGGCGCCTGTCTGGCTCGTGGACACGCAGCAGAACTCATTCAGCCCGGCAGTCACGGCACAACGTTTGGCGGCAACCCGCTTGCGAGCCGGGCCGGACTCACCGTTATTCAGGAAATCGAAAACAATAATTTAGTCGATCGGGCTGCAGAGCTTGGTGATCGGATTCAATCCGGATTGAGAAACCGACTGCATAACCGCGCAGGCGTAACTGAAGTGCGTGGCAAAGGCATGATGATAGGTGTTGAGCTAGAACAGCCCTGCGCAGAACTCGTTCAGCATGCATTAGATGCTGGTCTTTTGATCAACGTTGCATCCGGGAACGTTGTCAGGCTACTGCCACCGCTCGTGCTCACCAATGAAGAAGCCGATAAAATAGTTGATACCGTCAGCAATATTATTATCGAGTTTACTGAAAAATCCAGCAACGAAGGTGTAGCAGAGAAGGTAAACGCGTAGGCATGAGACATTTTTTATCGGTCACTGATTTAAGCAGTGACGAGTTTCGTGCCATTATAAAACGCGGCAGTGAATTTCGAAAACAATTTGAAGCAGGCGAAACAGAAGCACTGTTTCCTCGCAAAACATTAGCGATGATTTTTGAAAAATCATCCACTCGCACACGAGTCTCGTTTGAAGCCGGAATGACACAGCTGGGCGGGCATGCGTTGTATCTATCACCATCCGATACTCAACTGGGTCGTGGCGAACCCATGGAAGATACCGCACGTGTGCTGTCACAAATGGTCGATGCGGTCATGATACGAACGTTTTCGCATGACTCCATAAAAAACTTCGCCAATGCATCCTCCATTCCCGTGATCAATGGCTTAACCGATCTTTTTCACCCGTGCCAGCTACTGGCCGACATGCAAACCTACTTCGACTATCGAGGCGATATTCAGGGAAAAACGGTGGCATGGATTGGTGACGGCAACAACGTTTGTAATTCATTTATCAACACGGCCAAACTTCTCGACTTCCAATTACGTATTGCAAGCCCCACAGGCTACTTACCCGAACCCGGCGTGCTCAAAAAGGCCGGCGATAACGTTGCACTGGTGTCCTCGCCAGATGAAGCGGTCGATGCAGCTGACCTTGTGGTAACTGATGTCTGGTCGAGTATGGGTCAAGAGTCTGAAAACAATAAGCGCACCGTTGCGTTTGCCGATTACTGTGTTAACAAAGAACGCATGGCGCTAGCCAAAAAAGATGCATTGTTTATGCACTGTTTGCCAGCGCATCGCGGCGAAGAAGTGGATGCAGATGTATTGGAAGGCAAACAGAGTGTGGTTTGGGATGAAGCCGGTAACCGATTGCACGCACAAAAAGCCTTGTTAGAGTTTTTATTAAACCAACCAAAAGCGTAAACACTAATTACGCTTACCATTGCGCCTATAAATTTTCTGGCCAATTTGCTGGGCAATTCGTTAACCAATGCGCTAACCAATGCGCTGGCCAATGCGCTGGCCGTTACACTGACTGTAGCGCTGGCTACAGCACATAAGAGGAACCGGCATGGTTTACATCATCACAGGCGCCTCTTCCGGCATTGGCCTTGCCACAGCCGAGGCACTGGCGAATATCGGGCATACCGTTATTGCCGTTGCTCGGCGCAAAAATGAACTGGAACAGTTGCAATCGCGTTGCGGTGATGACGTTTATATTGTGGCTACAGATCTCTCTACAGACGCAGGTATCGCATCGCTTATTGCCGCCTTACAATCTTTTGCCCACATCGATGGTTTGGTTCATGCCGCAGCATCGTTGGTAAATCCTGTGGACTACAACCAACTCGACACCGAAAAGTTAGTCAGCGATACCCACATTCATGTCGCCGTTCCAATTGCGTTAAACAAGGCATTGGCTGACAAACTCATCGGTTCACGCATAGTGTACATCGACTCGTATTCTGCCAGTAGCTTAAGAGTTGGCTGGTCGGGCTATTCCATTGTTAAAGCCGCTGCACAAATGGCAGCTTGCGCCGCACAGGAAGAATTCAAGCAAGCATCGGTAATACGCATTTTTCCAGGCGCTGTTCGTACGCCACTAGTAGAAACCGTGCTCAACTGGCCGGAAAATTCACCCGTAGTAGACACATTTAGCGAAGCAGAGGCTGCGGGCAAAGTGAGCAAACCGAAAAAAATTGGAGAATACATTGCCGGCATTTTAACTCGCGCGACCAATGTGCAATTGAAAGAACGGGAGTTTTGGGACTATAACCGGGATGAAGACCGGTTGTATTGACAAGAACTATGCCGCAAGCAGAAATCGGCTAGGAAGCAGTTTGCATTAACTCACTTCAACCACATCGCCTTCAGAAATAACACCGCCCTGCACTACCTCAGCATAGACTCCCATATCCATATGGCCATAGTGCTCGCGCAGCTTAACGGGTGTTTTTATGTTCCGTTCTCCAGTGGCCAAATCAACTTCTGTAGCCGGGCAGCGTGTTGTTCGCTCAACGAGCTTTAGCCGGGCAGTTCCTATCGACAATGTTTGTCCCACCATATCAAGCTCTGAAAACGGCGACATATTCGATACATGAATATTGCCTCGAAATCGTCTGGGATCAACTTCCTGACCAATGGCTTTAGAGAATTCCCGAACACTATCAAGATTGATAATAGAGACTGCATTCATCATTGAGACGGAAACAACAGAGACATCGGTAAACCGGTGAGGTGATGCTTCGTATAACTCTGGAGTTTCATCTTCAGGCAACGATAGATACGTTTTCAAAAACTGACTGGCACTGGCTCTGCCTGCCATTGTGCTGATGTCAAATGTGCCAGAGTTATCAGGCGATGACATTGCTAACGTGCCGCTGTTTTCGTCAAACTCTGTGCGAAGCTTCACTAAGGCAGCATCACGAGCCAGCATATAGAACTTGGTTTTCGGCAGAGGTCTGGGGTTCTCAGGATTGAAACCGCTGTTAGGTCGGGCAAATCCAAACAGCCTGTCGGAGGGAAAGCCATTGCCACGCTCAAGTTCTACACGAGGCAGCGTTTGTCCACTCATGCCTTTAACCGGATACCGCGTTAAAGTGTTTACCGCTATAACCATGATGCCACGCCCTTTGAATCTTTATGAGAACTTAAAAAATTAAAAACCCGTTCAAGCCTCTCGCCCAAAAAAGCCTCTTTGTTCTTCTGCACTAAAAGCCACACCCGGCTCATCATAATACGACAGCACGGCGACAATGCGTTGAACATCGCCCTCTATGGGTGTAACGCGGTGGGCCGTATTTGTACCACGGAATACATTTAAGGTACCTGGCGTCTGCGGCAGAAGCGTGGTGGGTTCAGTGCCGTCTATCAAGCGCGATACACCGTCGTAGTTCGGATTGGTATCCGAGCGAAGGTCTCTGCAGTATTCGAACACACCACCGGCCTTTGGTGTTTGAAGTAACAGCGTGATAGTGAATTCAGAGCGATCGAAATGCCAGTTCAAGGCTTCACCATCTCTGTACTCCATTACATTCACGCGAGCTATGGGGTCGGCCATGGTATAGATCTGTGGTTTATCCATCACAGCTGCAAGAAAGGTTGCAAATTCCGGCCATTCGTACAGTTTGATAATAAGAGACTGCGGAATCTGATCGGCACATAAGGTGTGGTTTGTTGTGACAAACTTTCTTAAGGCCGGATGATCGTCTGATAGTCCCTCGACAGTGTCTTTAAAATAAATGTTGTGACTACGCTGATGCGTAAAGGTATCGTTGGCCAATAAGCCTTCTATTTCTGACATCGCAAGCTCAATCGCCTTTTCGTTGATAAAACCCGGCAAATCGAATAGACCCGTTTTGGCTAGCGCTGCTTGCGAGCGCGTGACCAATTGGTTCCATGCATCTGAGCCCGGCTTATCCAGGGGGTATGCGCTGACGTTTACGTATTCAGTGATGCTCATGTTTATTCCTAACCCGTTCCAGCGTTTAATACTGCCGTGATGTTGCCACCATACTAAATGTGTTTAACGCCTTTAGGGAGAGCATGCTTGAATAAACAGCGATTGGATTGGCAATGGTGGCATCGTTGTAAAAGTCGATATAGCAAACGGGCGCAAGCTTATCCACAACCAACCACGCCAAATTGAGTTTGCTTATCGCAAGGTCGGTAAAGAGCCTTTCGCCTGGCAATTGAACAGCACTTTTTATTCATTTCCAAAAGGATTCGACTCAGATGGGTTTCGCTTGGCATGGTTTTACATGCAAAAATGACAATGAAGGTGGAAATCTCTGACTTTCCATTCGATTCCGGCGATTATGCGCACGCATTGCGGCAAAAGCCCAATTGCCCTCATAGCCACATATAGCAACGTTTCAGCCTACCAGCGACCCGAAAATACACGCATTTTTGGCCCACAGATTGCTTCGTTTAGTTGAATATTTTCAACCTTGGAGCATCTGATGAATTCGGCCGCGCCTTCTTTCTGGGCTACTCTTTCGACACGAAAAGCGTTCGCTATTCATTTGACCCTCAGTTTACTGGTTTTTTCATCACTGATTTTTGTCATGCTGATGTGGTGGTTCCCCGGCGAGCTTTTCATACTCGACGGCGGATGGCAAGGTTTGAAAATAGTCGCTCTCATCGATCTGGTTCTCGGGCCCATGCTGACATTGGTGCTATACAAACCCGGGAAAAAAGGTTTGGTACTCGACATGTCACTCATTGCGGGGTTCCAACTCGCCGCTCTGGCCTATGGCTTCTATGCCACGCATGCACAACGCACCGTTGCCGTCGTGTATGCCGATAGGAACTTCACAACACTTTCTGCCGATTCGGCCGAAACCGCTGCTGCAGAATTGGTTGCACTTGAACGCACGCCCAAATCGATTAAGGCTTTGCACGATGAATATCCTGCGCTTCTGTTAACGCCAGAACCACCGCCGGGCCAATTTGGCAAATACGTGAGCCAATTGCTCAGCGACTACCCTGAATCACATGAGCGTCTGGACTTATTTGAAAAACTTGGCGCAGAAAGTCATCGTGAAATTCTGGAAAAACGCGCTAAGACCCAGGAATCACTTGAAACAACCGGTGCCGATGTCATTGTGGCTAAGGCGATTGAAAAAGGTAATTTCGATCCGAACGATATAGAAATACATCATTTTAAAGCGCGCTACGCGAAAGGTTTGGTGTTGTTCAGTATTAGCGAGCAACGCATTCTGGACTACGTTCCCATAAAATGGCATGAACTTATTGCCAAAAAAGAAGCAGAAATGGCGGCGAACGGTACTGAACCTGCTGAGGGTGAGCAAGCCGACGTCAACGACGTTGAAACCACAGACGAATTAGCTAACGAAACGCTAGATGCAACACCATTGGAAACACCGGATAACGACCAACAGGAGCTCGCCGAATCAGTCGAGGAGTGACCACTGCTGATCTTTGTCTGAGAGTATCACTGTCGTTGTTATAGGCCACTGTATACCGATGGCAGGGTCGTCCCAACGCATACCATCTTCAGATTGCGGGGCGTAAGGTGCAGACACCATGTAGTGCAATTCTGAGTTCGCGTCCAACACTTGATAACCATGGGCAAACCCTTCGGGCACGTACAGCATCTGTTGATTAGACTCAGTCAGCTCTACTCCATACCATTGTCGATACGTTTCAGACTCAGTGCGCATGTCCACCGCAACATCAAAAATGGACCCGCGCGTGCAGCGCACCAATTTTATTTCTGCATCTGGACTGTGCTGATAATGCAAACCGCGGGTAATACCACGATCTTTGTTATAAGCAATATTGGCTTGCTGCCAGTGGGTACACAACCCGTGTTGCGAGAATTCATCAACACAGAACACGCGGGCAAAATAACCGCGTTCATCTTCGCGTAACTCGGGTTTAATCAGGTATAGGTCTTTAAGCGGTGTGTCTATAAACAACATGCTAAGCCCAGATCTTCCAGGGCGCATTACCTTCTTGCCACATCTCTTCTAAAATCTGCTTATCGCGAAGCGTATCCATTGCGTGCCAAAAACCAAAATGCTTGTGCGCACTTAGCTGTCTGTCTTCTGCCAGATTAACCAGTGGGTCCTGCTCCCAGAAAAGCGCATCGTCGGTAACGTAATCAATGGCCGCGGGCTCAAGTAAAAAATAACCGCCGTTTATCCACGCCCCGTCACCTAGCGGCTTTTCCCGAAAGCTTGTGATATGACCAGAGCTCTCCGAGAGTTTGAATGAACCGAAACGCCCTGGTGGTTGCACGGCAGTGAGTGTTGCCAGCGTTTTTTGCGAACGGTGATATTCCAGTGTTTTGGTAATATCCACGTCGCCGACACCATCGCCATAAGTGAACGCGAAGGTTTCATCGTTAAGGTAATCGCGCACCCGCCGCAGCCTGCCACCCGTACCGGTTTCTGCTCCGGTATCTATCAGGGTGACGCGCCAATCTTCTGCAACCGTATTGTGTACTTCTATTTCGTTGTTGCGCAGACCAATCGTGACGTCCGCGGTGCAAAGCAGGTAATTTGCAAAGTATTGTTTTATGACATCACCACGGTAACCGCAACAGATAATGAAATCGTTTATCCCGTGCGCGGAATAAATTTTCATGATGTGCCACAGAATCGGCCGACCACCGATTTCAACCATCGGCTTAGGCCTAAGAGAGGTTTCTTCAGATAGACGAGTGCCTAACCCACCTGCAAGGATAACTGCCTGCATCGCAAATGCCTCCGTCCGATTAACTTATTTAGCCAGCTCGGCGTCGCGAATAGCCGAAGGCGGTGTGTATTTCAATGAAAACAGGATGGCATTGCTTTCGCCAGAGCGCGTGCCGCCCTGACTCTTCTGACGACGATATCGATAAGAACCCGCGGCAGTCCAGGCCCGGGTGAATCGCCAGATGAGCTTGGGTTCCATACTCAGAAAACGGCGCGAAAATTCGTCATCGCCCTCGACATTAAACGCATCAGGTTCATACGCTCGAATGCGGAATGAAAAATCAAGCAGTGGGCCGATCTCGCGATACAGATCGCCAATGGCTTCCAGCGACTCCACCTGCGAACCGATATCACTGGGCAATACATCAACCCCAAATTTTGCACTGTAGCGCGTTATACCAGTTGATTTTGTTGCAGTTATATTCGCTAAATAACCACTGCTTTCTGTCTTTAATTCTTCCAGTGCCGCGGCCCTGCTTTCTGGAGTATCGTTTTTAAAACTATCATCATCTTCACGTAACCGATCGGTTTCATCGGTTGTGTTGGTGTAAATACCGACTTGTACACCCACATTGAGTGTCGGGTTAAGCGCGCGATCGTAGCCAATGCGAAACTTTGCGGTGTTCGAGCGGGCTTCACGTTTCGGGAATCGGCGAATGTCGGGGTTGTTTGGATCTCCTGTGGTTTCTTCAAACGCAAAAATGATGGTTGAATCGGGTTCTGTATCAGCAGCATAGTCACTGAACCCTGCGAAAAACGACAAGGTCGATATTGGCGACAACTTGGTTTTAACACCAACATCTATGGCGACTTCCCGAAAGTCGTCCAACTCATCGGTAACATTGAACGGTCTGCCAACATTATCAATCGTGATGGGGTCTGGGGGGGCAACACCGGGATTGATCTCTTCCCAACGCGCCAGAATTGCATCTTGTTCTGAAGGTAAATCGTGTTTTACCGTTGTGTACGTTAATGCGGTTTCCAGCGTCGTACGACGCGTAAGGTTGTATCGCCAATTTGGCGTAAGGACCCAACGCTGTCTTGCTACATTTTGATCCTGGGTCACGCTTGCACCAGTGTCTGCAGCAACTGATGAAATATCGGTTAAATCCGCTGAGATATCGCGACTGGGCGTATCGCGCTTAAAGTTGAGTCCTATACCGTATTCAGAACGGGCTCTTTTAAACGTAGAGCTTAGGAACGCTACTTGATTCGATTCAAGATCGCCATCGCGCGTATCACTTTGAGTGAGTAAGCCATCGACGCGCACCAGACCCGTAAAACTTGCAGCCGGTGCCTCCCGGCTTAAGCTCAGAGTGCCGACCACGCGAGTGGCAGTGACATCGTCTGGGAAAAACGGGTCGATCGTGTAATTGTCATCGATGCGTTGATCGATAGCGGCTGAAGGTTCGAACACCCACACATCTGCCACAGCAGAGCCCGAGCTGAGGAACACACCGGCTACGGCTGTATAGAATATGGCTGGAATCAGACGGGGTCGGTGCGGTTGCATGTACCAATGCTCAGACAGTGAGTCGAAAAATGCCAGTAGGCTTACTAACAGTCTAGCCTATGGAACAACAACCACATCACCACTTTGCAGAATGATATTTTGCTCTAACTGCTGACCACGCTTTATATCGCGAAAATCAAATCGATAGGTGACTTCACGGCCATCCTGTCGACGAAGAATCTGCATATTGCGTTCGCTTGCGTAAGGCGTCGTACCACCTGCCAGCGTGAGTGCCTGCACAACATCGACATAACGGCCTAGAGTGAACTGGCCCGGGTTGTTGACTTCACCCAATACGAAAACGGTGTAGCCCGAAATTTTATCGACCGATACGGTGACTTCAGCATCCGGGACATAACGCTGCAAGCGTGAGCGAATTTCGTCCTGAACTTCCAGGGGCGTTCGACCAGAAACCTGAATGTCGCCTACCAGCGGAAAAGAAATACCGCCGTCGGGTCGAACCAGTACTTTACGGTCGAGATCTTTTTCTTTCCAGACGGAAATATGAAGTACATCTTCAGGCCCGATTCGGTATTCAAGACCACGAGCCTGTTGCGCGAAAACCATGCCGGGCATCAACAGGGCCATGCTTAGAACCAATAGGCTCACAAACCTCAACGATTTGTTGATGAAAAATTCGACATTCGACATTATTGTGCGCTCCTGAGCGTGCCTGTGCTTACCCGTGTCTCTGCTTAGCTACGTATTTGCAAACAATACGGACGCATCTCACGGTATTAATCTATCGCCAAAGTATAGCGGGAAATGCTGAATTATTAGCATTCTTCACCGCAACGTTTACACACTCTTGCACCTTGGCGAAAGGCGCAGGTTACTGGACGTTCGCAACTGCCGTTGCAATGACCTCGTCACGCAATATCGTAGAGTCGTAAATGGTCCTGAACATATCCACTTGATCAATCTTGTCTGATTCGGCAAATAATGCCATTAGTGAACCAAACGAAAGTGGCTGGTATCGCAATTCCACCAAAGTTGAATACGGGGCATTGCCGTTTAACGCGATCTCGTACGTGACCGTATCACTGCCGTTGTTGAAGTCATCATCGTTTACGGCGCCACCTCGCACTGCAACGTCATCCGGCACCGAATACTTGTCAAAGCCCGGTGGTGTCAATCGGTTGTCTTTCAAAAACTGTGTGGCCGCTAGTAATGAATGTGTTTGTTTATTATCAGCGTCGCCAGTAATTGCCTGATAAACCTGCACTTGCGTTGCTGACGTTATTTTGTCGTAATGTGGCTCATAACTATTCGGGCTGGAATCTTCTGATACGCCAGCAATACTTCCATCAGGCCGGATTAAGCCGTTTTCATATACAACCTTGCCCTGAGCATCGGTAACCAACACATGCAGGTAAGCGCGGCGGCTGTGGTAGCCACTAGGCAACTTATGGCCAGTCAGATTTGTAATTTTTACATCCATCGACAACATATTATCGACCACTGACGTGTTTTGTAGTTCCAATGTTGCAGAGGTTTTAAGGAATTCACGATTCCGCTGGATAGACTCGTCGAACGCTGCATCGCTGATATCGTCACTAACACCCAGCTCGGTTCGAAAATTCTTCAACATGTCCTGAACCACGGTATTCGCGCCCAGAAAGGTGTGTTCCGCAAAATCAGGCCGTGGGTTATTGCCACCCCCACCGGAGAGCGGTACGGGCTGATCAAGCTTCGGCATGTGACAACTCTGACATGAGGTTGGCTGCAAACCAGCGTCATCAAAGATACTGTTTTCCCATTCGGTATAAACCATTTGCTCAGCAAAATGAGAAATACCTGGAACCGGCTGCCCGTCTTTATCCACAGGCTCGGTTTTCAGGTTATGACAGGCACCACAGGTTTCAGATGAACTAATGTGTGCACCATATACCGGGTTAAAGCTGGACTGCTCTCGCATGTACCCCTGATCCGGGTCAACATACTGTCCATAAGCAGGACGATCTTTAATGTTCTCTTCAGGATACGCATTAACAACCCAACCACCAGACATGCCCTGATCGGTTCCCAGATTGCCATCGTCAGCCATTTGATGACACAACGAGCAGCTCACACCATCCATTGCATGGTTGAACATTTCATTTGAATCATCCATGGAGTAAATGCCTTGTATAAAATCACCCGTTTCCTCAGAGCCGGAGTCGAACACTTGTAACGGTATGCCTTCTTTTTTGGCGAAGTCATTTGCCATTGGCGCATGACACCGTGTACAGGTATCGTTTATTTCTTCAGACAGGTTCGGGTATTTGTGCAGCTCTGATGCAACAACCGCATGCCAGTATGGGTCTCGTGTGGAATTGGCCATGAGGCTTGTTTCCCACGCACGCCCAATAGAGACGTCGCGGTTTTCACCCAGTTCATCTTGTACCACCATGGTTGCGGTTTCCAACGGCGCTTGATCGGTATGGCACGCAGCGCAAACACCGTTACCAGAATAATGAGCGCTTTCAAACGTGGCGTCAGCCTGGTTAAGCTGAGGTTTCAGACCCCGCAAAACAGGCAAAACTTCGATCACGGTCGGTTCCTCTATTCCACTGCTGCCGCTACTGCCACCACCGCACGCGGATAACACACCCACCAGGGCGCTTACTATCGCGTACTGCAACACAGACCGATTGACTGATCGTTTTTCTTGATAAATTCCATTCATTAATAGGCTACCGCTTCGCGAATACGTGTATTCGCCCTGACCGAGTTAGATGGAAACGGGCAAGAACAATCGCACAGATTTATTCTTACCTCTAAGCAGGTAGCGGCCTGTTAAGGGAATAGGTTTAACCGCACGAGCACCGTTAACCGGCGCTGCGCGGGTATTTGTTAAACCTAAAAGTCTGAAGGTTCGAGAACTGTGATGCCGTTCTCAAGGTTATCGGCAACCCAGATGGTACCGGGGTAGGCATCATTGGCACCATGAACGGTTAAATCCAATGGCACCGTACCTAATCCGCTCACGAGTTTCGACTTCGACGTAACGGCGGTTCCTGCATTGTTAAGTTCAAGTCGATATATGGATTTGTCAAAACTTGCTACCAGCAAATCTCCCTGCATCGCGCCAAGAAAGTTACTGGCTGTATATTCATCCAAACCGTTTGATGAAGCCTGGATGGTTGTTAACGCGCCATCACCCGCGCCCGGTGTTTTGTAAACACACTCTTCAGGCCGAGCGGGACCTTGAATCGGAGATTGCGGATTCGACGCGTTAAACTTGTTATTTTTACTTCCACGTGTGGGGTTCGGATGACCGCCATAGAAGTTTTTAGTCACCAAATGCAAGTTGTCCCAATGGTGCGCACCACCATTGTCAATTTCATTTAGACAATTATTTCCAGGCGTACCGCCCCAACCTGGGTTCGGGCCATTGTCGAACACATACACCTTGCCAGACTGCGTAACCGTAATATCAAATATATTTCTGAACCCGGTTGCGAACAGTTCTACCGGTCCGGTTTGCATTAACATCGCCTGATTTTTTCCATCATTACCACCAAACGGATCATTGGCGTCGTTTACACCAGGGCGGTCTTCATCATCAAGTGTTGGCAAGTCATGTGTCCCGTTGCCAATGGCGTTCACATTGATTTCCAGAATCGATGTGCTTAGTGCGTATTCAGGTAATTCGGCAAAGTTATTCGACGGTACGCCCATGTTGGTGTTGCCGCCGATGGTTAATAGAATCTTGTTGCCATACTGTACTAAACCGTTGGGTACATGGTTCTCTTCTGAACGAGGCAAACCACGAACTAAATCCTGCTTGACCCAACCACCACCATTTTTGGTGAGCTTGTGCAAGATGCCAGAATTCGTATCCAGATTGGCATCTTTTCCGGAAGGCCCGGCAGCCTGCCGTGGATCGCTTGAGGCTGCATAAATAATCGGTGCCGCAGCGCTTCCGGTAACCAAAATACCGGTAAGCAATCGTTCTTTTATACCCGGGTTAGGCGTGCCGTCATCATTATGGTTCGGTACATTCTTAATAAGCGAAATGGTTTCAAGTTTGTTGGCGGTGTAATTATTCTTACCCTGCCTGACAACAGCGAATACCTGTATCGTGCCATCCATCTCACCAACATAAAGCTTGCCATCAGGGCCGAACTGCAATGTGGTTGCGCGTTCAACCGTTGCATTTTTTAATGTGCTCTTCCCAAAGTTCACCGGTACGTTCTGAGGCACAACAACCTGACCTTCAAATTGGGTCTCCAGCGACGGGTTGTTTCCATCGTGCATGATTTCTACATTTGCAGCTTTGAAACCCTGATTCGCGCCGCTCATGGAAACCGAGATATCGGCAGATTGCCCTGGAGCAAGTTGCACAGGATTAAACTGCACGTTGAAGTCTTGCGGTGTATCGCCGCTGAGTTGCACGCTGCTAACATTAATAACAGGTGCATCGGGCTCACCCAGATTGGTCAGCTTGAATTGCTTGTTGGATTGATTACCCTGAATAATCTGACCAAAGGCGAGTTTATCTGTGTTGATACCAAGATCACTGGTGAGTGGATAACGACTCCAACCATTAAACAGCAAAATATGCGGTGCTGTGGCGCCGACCACATCAAACCGCAATCCCGCAGATTTGGTGCCGGGAACAGTCGGTGTAAAGACAACGTCAAAATTGGTTGAGTCACCCGGATACAACGTAACGAAACCGACAAAATCGGTTTCATATTCATCAATGCTCTTGCCAAACAGCGTGGCATTAGTAATTTCAATGGGAGCTGCATCGTCTGCGCCAGTGTGCTGCAAGGTCACGCTTTGCGTTTTGGACTCACCTATTTGTACAACTCCTGTATCAAACGATGCAGGCAGCACCTGCAAGCCATCGACTGTCGTTGCGGTCGCTGTACCGGTCAGTGGTACCAGAATTTTGCCGGGCTCTGAACCGCCATTGGGGCCGGAAACCTCCGTTTCAGTGTCAGTTTGGGCAAAGACGGCATTTTGTGAGGACAACAAGACCAGAGCACTGGCCAACAGTACGTTTCCGCACCAAGCTAGGATTTTATCTAACATTGCGCTTTTCTCATGGTAATAACCGCTCGTCTACGGCGAGCCTAATGAGTTGATAAATTGCAATTTCCGTACAAATTCACGCACCACATCACAAAAAAAGTTGGATTACCTTGACGAGGTTTCACAACCAACAGCGTCAGATCGGCCTAAAATAGCGCCATGACACAGACAACCAAAAGCCCATCGCATCGGGCAACACGCTCACTACTCGCAAAAACATGCATTTTTTTTCCTGCTCTTTGCCTGTTTGCCGCTTGCCATGTCGCCCAGGCGGATACCCTGAATGGCGGTGTTCTCGATGAGCTGACGTTTCTCGACAGCAAAAATACAGCCGCTAGTGCCAGTCGGAATAACGGGAAGACTCAAACAAACGCAAAAGAGCAGAAAGAACTCGCAAAGCAGATAAAGAAAGAACAAAAAGAACTCGCAAAGCTTGCGCGTAAGGAATTGAAGCAGCTTGCTGACAAAGGCGAGCGACTCGCCCAAGTTGAACTAGCGAACGAATTTGCTGCTGAAGCGCAATCTCTGACTTTTGCACCTGCCGCTGCCAACGCAGCCTTGAGTGATGCGCTTAAATGGTATTCGCTGGCTGCGAAGCGTGGTTATCCGGGTGCACCCGCGCTGGATACCAGCGGTGTGAGCGTATTTCCCATTCGAGTTGTCCGTAACCAGTAATTAACAGTTTCAGGCTATGCCGACTCTTTCCCATACTGGCGTAGATCTTTATTTTGAGTGCTACACAGCTGACGGCTCTTCGCGGACTGTTTCCGGAGAAAGGCCAACGGTGCTGCTGCTTGCCGGGATCGCCAGCGACATTGCCAGTTGGGCACCCGTAACAGAAGCACTAGCTCAGCATGCCGATATCATTTTGCTGGACAATCGCTGTGCCGGTAGAACCCGCCCAATACCGATTGATACGTCACGCGAGCTTATGGTTCAAGACGTACTCAAACTACTGGATGAATGTCGGGCGGATAAAGTGACTTTGGTTGGTCACTCTATGGGCGCTTTGACCAGTTGGGCCGTTGCTTCAGCGGCACCCGAGCGAATTAGCGGCGTTGTTGCAGCATCCGCCCCCTTTGCCATAGATCCATCACGTATACAGCTTTTCAATACACTGGCAAAACTTCGCACTACTGATAATGAAGCAGACTGGTTTCGTCTGTTGTTCCACTTTCTATTCAGTAAATCATTTTTTGCTGATGCCGAGAAAACCGAGGAAGCGGTTAACGCATCCTTGAGATATGAACACAGACAACTGCGTGATGCGTTTATAACGCAATGCAACGCTCTACCGAGTTACCTTCCACTACCTGAACTGCCCGATAAGTTTGCGTTTCCGTGTTTGGCGCTAACCGGGGCCAACGATGTTCTTTTCACGCCTGATGATTTAAAAGAACAATATGCATCGCATCCGGAAGTGGAGCTTCGCGTTATTCCTGATGCTGCGCATTCTGTGCATTGGGAGAACCCGGACGCGTTTGTGGATGTGGTTTCAAGGTTTGCCGGATTTTAGACAAATTAATCGACCCGAACAAAACGAGTCTGGCCTAACTGCCGCCTGTATTGTTTTCAATACATGACTGTTAATCACAGCGTTTGGTCGGTATTCAGTTATTGCTTTTGGCGTCAATTGAGCAGACTATTGCGGTTTTTCACGACTGAGATAAGTTGTTATGGTGAATGTGAACAAAGGCTGGTTATTCGGCATCACGGCGATCACGTTACTGATAGCGTCAGGGTGTAGTTCCTCGTCGGAACAGGCACAAAGCTCAACGGAGTCGACTGGCACAGACACCGTTTTATCGCCCATCGAGCAGACAGTATCGAACCCTGTAGATACCGATGACAACAACCCGATAGACACTGGTGACGACACCCCAGTAGATACCGGTGACAACAATTCAGCCGTTGATGCTACTCCCGACTTTATGCTGAGCGATGTGAAGTATCAAATTATCGAGCAACTCGGTGGCTACCCTCTTATTCTCACTGGAAAGCAAATTGTAGCCATCAGCGATCTTGCGGCGAGCACTGCTATTGATAGTGTCGAACTGGACTCCATAGACTTAACGGTCGACGTTCAGGACGAAACCGAAACTGCACCCTTCGAGCGAATACAATACACATGCGAACAAGGCGGGCAAATGATAGTGAGAAAAGCCATCTTGTTTCTGGGTTCAGCCGGATACTCACAATCTGTCGATCACGCTGAATATATTTTTGATCAGTGCAGGCTCCTTACGGGCGGCGTACAAGTTCTGAATGGTTCGATGCGCGTCATCGATGAAATTATTTTTGATATTCAAGAAAATAAAGTTGATCGTTCGGTAACGTGGACAGATTTCACATGGGCGCAAGAGAATAGCTCTACGCTGGCAATAAATGCAGAGATTCAATTATTGAATTCAGAAGCGATGTCGTCCGTGTCATCAAGGGAAGTCAACATTACCAGTTATGAGTTATCTGTGGATAGCCAACTACAGGAAGCCGTTTACGGAGCAAATTTCCTACTAACAACGAAATCTTCTAATGATGGCAATGTGCAAGAATACGCGCTCAGCGTTAATGGCAGAACAGTCGGTCCTTCAGGGGTATCGGTGATGGTATCAACAGAGCCAGCAATGCAGCGTAAACTAGTCTCTGACGGTATAGACGTTGAAGCGGTACCGTTCAACGGCCGTATCCTCATGCAGGCTGACGACCAAAGTATGCTTGCCCTGGAAGCAAATGCACAGCCGACGTTGAACAATACGTTGCAAGTTAATGAGATCTTCACCGATCAAAATGGCAACACATTAACTCTTGAATCACAAAATTTCATCGATTTGTCCATACTGGCTTTTTAACGATCGGTCTAAGTATATTCAGATCCATTTCATGCGCCAGAATATCCATATTATGGCAATAGAAAATAGGCCAATACTACCGCAGAGAATATAAAAAGCAGCCGGGCTATCAACGCCTGGCATGCCTCCTACATTAACGCCAAACAAACCTGTAATAAATCCAAGCGGTAAAAACACAGCCGATACAATAGCCAAGATAAAGAGGCGACTGTTCATTGCCTCTGCTCGGTCTTCAACCAATTGCTCGTGTAATAGCATTGCTCGTTCTCTAAGGAGATCCAGATCTTCCGCCACTCGAACAACCGTATCATGGGTCTCTCGCAGATGATGTTTTTCATCTTCGCTTAGAAAGCTGTTCGATTCACGCAAAAAACCGGCAATAGCCTCTCTTTGCGGGGCTATGTAGCGTCTTAACGACAGGGCTGTACGTCTAAGCCCGCTTAAAGTTGAGCGAAGGCTGTTTTTTCTCGCATCCAGTATTTCTTCTTCCAGGGCGTCTACACCCTCATCCAGCTCAGATACGACTGGGCCAATTCGCGACACCAGCCGGTGAGCAAGATAGGCGATTATGGCACCACTCGAACTGGGAGGATTTCCGGCGATAAACGTTTCTTTTAAATCTTCCGCAGCCAGGACTGGTCTTGCTCGCGTACTAATCACCAGCTTGGGTGTTGCCCAGATTCTTAACGCAATCATGTCTTCAGGCTCAGCGCCGGGGTTAGTGTTGACACCACGCAAGTTGATCAAATACCCGTCCAGATGTTTTGTAATTCGTGGCCGAGAGTCCTGTTGCAAGAGAACATTGCTCACTGCATTGTCGCTTGCACAGTGTTCGTTTAGCCATCGTTGTGCTTCCGCAGATTCGCGATTGAGATGGATCCATCGCCAGCTATCTGGAAAGGCGTCGCTCTGTGAGCTTATGTCCTCCCAGCTTAATGCTTGATATTGTCCAGCCTGATCAACACCAAAGCCGTGTACCAGTGGTTCAGTGTTATCGACAACCTTGGTGGTTTGAAATTCAAGATCGTCTTGTAAAGATACATGTCGTTCCATAGAGCACCTGTATTATGCTGTTGGAATTGGTTGA